>DASQFA010000456.1:0-16630 GCA_035633375.1 Rubrivivax sp. | reverse complement strand
GTGCTGGGCTCCAGCCGCAGCGCCGGCATCTGGCTGAACCTTGGCCATGGCTCCAGCGGATGGGCGCTGGCCTGCGGCTCGGCGCGGGTGCTGGCCGACCTGATGGCGCGGCGTGAGCCGGCCATCGACATCACCGGCCTGGGGCCGCAACGGCTGCAGCCTTAGGAGTCTGCCGCACAATCGACGCCGACCCGTCGGCACCGCCATGAATCCGCCTCCTCGCTCCAGGCCTACGCGCATCCTGCCGGGGAACCAGCCCTGGCCGCTGTTCGATGTCGACGCCTCGCGCGCCATCGAAGCGCAAGCGCTGGCATTGCATCCACCGCATGCGCTGATGCAACGCGCCGGCACGGCCGTGGCCCGGCTCGCGCGGGCCGTGGCGCCACATGCCCGACACGTCTGGGTGGCCTGCGGGCCGGGCAACAATGGCGGCGACGGGCTGGTCGCAGCCACGCATCTGCATCAGGCAGGGCTGTCGGTGCGTGTCAGCCTGCTCGGCGACGCCACGCGGCTGCCGACCGATGCGCAGCAGGCGCTTTCGCAGGCGCTGCACTGTGGCGTGCGCGTGGCGGCCGAGCTGCCCGAAGCCCCCGCGGACTTGGCCATCGATGCGCTGCTGGGCCTGGGCGCAGCACGCGCAGCGCAGGGCGCTATCGCCGACGCCATCGTGCGCCTCAACCATTGGCCGCAGACGGTGCTTGCCGTCGACCTGCCGTCCGGCCTGAATGCAAGTACCGGCCAGCGCCTGGGCGCTCAGGTCGTGCGCGCAACCCACACGCTGTCGTTGCTGACGCTGAAGCCGGGGCTGTTCACGGCGCAGGGGCGCGACCTGGCAGGCCAGATCTGGCTCGACAACCTGGGGGTGGATTGCAGCGACGCGCTGTGCAGCGCGCGACTGGCCGGCGAGGTGGATCTGCGCCGCGCGCTCAGGCCGCGCCAGCACGCGAGCCACAAGGGCAGCCACGGCGACCTCGTCGTGGTCGGTGGCGCGCCGGGCATGACCGGCGCCGCGCTGCTGGCGGCACGCGCGGCACTGGCTTCGGGTGCAGGACGCGTCTTCGTGAGCCTGCTCGACGCCTCGGGCCCTGGCCTGGATGCACAGCAACCCGAACTGATGTTCCGCAGCGCCTGGTGGCGTTCGCACCCCTCGGTGCTGGCGGCCTGCACGGTGGTATGCGGCTGCGGCGGCGGTTCGTTGGTGCACGAGGTGCTGCCGGCGCTGTTGACACGCTGCCCGAGGCTGGTGCTCGATGCCGATGCGCTGAATGCGCTGGCGGGCGATGAAAGCCTGCGTCGTCAACTGGCAGGGCGTGCCCATCGCGGCCAGCCGACGGTGCTGACACCCCATCCGCTGGAAGCCGCGCGCCTGCTGAACACCGATGTGGCCTCGGTCCAGGCAGACCGGCTGCACGCTGCACGCGATCTGGCGCAGCGCCATGCCTGCGTGGTGTTGCTCAAGGGTTCGGGCAGCATCCTCGCCGCGCCCGACGGTCGACTGATCATCAACCCCACCGGCAACGGCCTGCTCGCCAGCGCGGGGACCGGCGACGTGCTGGCCGGCTGGATCGGCGGCTTGTGGACGCAGCTTGCGCGCAGCGATCAGGTCGCCGACGCGGCCGATGCCGCGCAGCAGGCCGCGCTGGCGGCCGCCTGGCTGCATGGCCATGCCGCCGACCGAGTGCTGGCGCACGCACCCTGCAGCCTGCCGCTGCGCGCGGGCGACCTGCTGGCCCTGATGCGCGACGCCGCGGCGGCACACGAGCCTGCGCCCGCCTCGTCGCCATAGGAGCCTGTCGGACTTGGGAATCGTCGGCTGCAATCCGGCCGCGGTTCACTTTTCGCCGGCTTCTTGTCCCAAAGCCATGGCTATGGGCCTGCGAACCTGGCAAGAACTGTCCTCGCCGGGGCCGAGTTTGGCATCGACGCGCCAAGCTCGACAGACTTGCAGGCTCAGGCTGCTTGCCGATTCAGCGACGCGTGCGCGTCGGCGTCTTGCGGTCGCGTTTGGTCTGGGTCGCCTTGGCAGGCGTGGCGCCGCCAGGGACGGCCTTCTTGCCGGCCTTGCGGCGCACCGCCGCCTTGCCGGCGCGATCGGCGTCCTGCACCACAAGCAGTTCGTCGCTGGCGCTGAGTGCGCGGGCGCGTTCGCCGCGCGACCGTGAGCCCGGCAGATCAAGCTCGCCATCGCGCACCAGGCGAAAGTCGATGCGCCGGCCGTCGAGATCCACGCGGCTGACCTGCACGCGCACGCGCGTGCCCACGGCATAACGCGCACCGGAGCGTTCGCCACGCAATTCCTGGTGCACCTCGTCGAAGCGGTAGTACTCGCCACCCAGTTCGGTAATGTGCACCAGCCCTTCGACGTAGAGCGCGTCGAGCGTGACGAACAGACCGAAGCTGGTGATGGCGCTGACGGTGCCCGAATACTCCTCGCCCAGGTGCTCGCGCATGAAGCGGCACTTCAGCCAGGCCTCGACATCGCGCGAGGCTTCGTCGGCGCGCCGCTCGTTGGCACTGCAATGCGCGCCCGCAGCCTCCCACGTCTCTAGCTCCTTGCTCATGGCCTTGGCCGGCTTGGCGGCCGGCGCCTTGCCGGTCCTGCGCGCCAAAGGCATCTGCGCGACCATCGCGGCGTCGAGCTGGTAGCGCTTCTCGCCCAGGATGGCCTTGATGACACGGTGCACCAGCAGGTCGGGGTAGCGCCGGATCGGGCTGGTGAAGTGCGCATACGCGCCGTAAGCCAGGCCGAAGTGGCCGGCATTGGCACTGGTATACACCGCCTGCTGCATCGAGCGCAGCAGCATGGTGTGGATCTGCGTCACGTCGGGCCGGTCCTTGGTGGCCAGCGCGATGGTCTGGATCTCTCCCGGCGTCGGGTCGTCACTGAGGTGCAAGCCGATGCCCAATGCGCGCAGGTAGTTCTGCAGCGTCACGCGGCGCTCAGGCGTCGGCCCCTCGTGCACGCGGAACAGCGCCGGGTGGTCGGCCGACTCGATGAAGCCGGCAGCGCATTCGTTCGCCGCCAGCATGGCTTCCTCGATCAGCTTGTGCGCCTCGTTGCGCGTGCGCGGCACGATCTTCTCGATGCGGCCGTTCTCGTCGCAGACGATCTGGGTTTCCGTGGTCTCGAAGTCCACCGCGCCGCGCCTGGCGCGCTGCTTCAACAACGCACGGTAGGCCTCGTGCAGGTGCAGCAGGTGCGGCACCAGCGCCTCGCGCCGCTGCGCTTCGGGCCCACGCGTGTTGGCCAGCGCGGCGGCCACTTCGGTATAGGTCAGCCGCGCGTGCGAGCAGATCACGGCCGGATAGAACTGGTAGGCATCGATGGCGCCGTCGGTGGCGATGATCATGTCGCAGACCATCGCCAGACGGTCCTGCTCGGGGTTCAGCGAACACAGCCCGTTGGAGAGTTTCTCCGGCAGCATCGGTATCACGCGGCGCGGAAAGTACACCGAGGTGGCACGCTCGTAGGCGTCGGCGTCGATCGCCTCGCCCGGCTTCACGTAGTGGCTGACGTCGGCGATGGCGACGATCAGCCGCCAGCCTTCGAAGGCCATCTTGCCGCGCCCGCGCGTGAAAGGTTCGCAATACACCGCGTCGTCGAAATCGCGTGCGTCCTCCCCGTCGATGGTGACCAGCGGCACGTCGCTCAGGTCGATGCGGTGGCGCCGGTCGGCCGGGCGCAGCTTGTCGGGCAGGGACGCGGCCTGCGACAGCGCGTCGGGCGAGAAGCGGTGCGGCACCTCGTACTTGCGCACCGCGATCTCGATCTCCATGCCAGGATCGTCGATCTCGCCCAGCACCTCGACCACGCGGCCCATCGGCTGCGAGTACATCGACGGGGTCTCGGTGAGTTCGATCGAGACCACCTGACCCACGGCCGCATTCGCGGTGGCGTTCTTCGGGATCATGATGTCCTGGCCGTAGCGCCGGTCTTCGGGCGCCACCAGCCAGATGCCGGCCTCGTGCAGCAGGCGGCCGATGATCGGCGCCTTGCGCCGCTCGACGATGTCGAGCACGCGCCCCTCGGGCCGGCCTTTGCGGTCGTAGCGCACGACGCGCACCCGCACCCGGTCGCGGTGCAGCACCGCGCGCATCTCCTGCGGGGACAGGTAGATCATCGGCTGGCCGTCGTCGCGACGCACGAAGCCATGTCCGTCTTGATGACCTTCGACCTGGCCTTCGACTTCGCTGAGCAGCGCCGCGCCACTCAAGGTGGTGGCCGAAATGGGTGTTTCTTTGATGATAAAATCTTTCGTTGCAGTGCCCAGGTGGCGGAATTGGTAGACGCACTAGTTTCAGGTACTAGCGGGTAACTCCGTGGGGGTTCGAGTCCCTTCCTGGGCACCAAGTTGAATGCAGGGCCAGCGCCATGCGCTGGCCTTTCTCTTTTGTCGATTCGGCGACAGCCGCGCCCTCAGACGACGAACTTCTTCGCCAGCTTGTCGGGCCGCAGCGCGTCGTACTCCTCGAAGGGCTGGTGGATCCACGGGCTGGTGGGCAGATGCTCGACGTAGTAATCGGGCGTGTAGGTCGAGGCCGCCTTGACCCAGATGACCGCAGAGCGCAGCTCGCTGATCGCGGGCATGCCGCGCAGTCGCTCCACCACCGCCTGCAGCGTCACGCCCGAGTCCGACAGATCGTCGACCAGCAGCACGCGACCGGCAAGCTCGCCCTGCGGCAGGGTGATGTACTTGGCAATGTCCAGACGGCCCTGGATGGTGCCTGCGTCGGCCCGGTAGGAACTGGTCGACATGATCGCCAGCGGCTTGTCGAAGACGCGCGAGAGCACGTCGCCGGGCCGCATGCCGCCGCGCGCCAGACAAAGGATCTGGTCGAACTGCCAGCCCGAGTTGTGCACCTTCAGTGCCAGGCGCTCGGTCAGCATGTGGTACTCGTCCCAGGACACGTAGAGGTGTTTGCCGTCGTCGGTGAGCATGTCGTTCTTCCGCGGGGTGGTGGGTGATGGCCGTTGGGGCAGACGTCGACAGATGGCTGCCCGCGGTTCGGCTTCAGGCCTGGTACGGGTGGCGCAGCAGGATTGTGTGCTCGCGGTCCGGTCCGGTCGACACCATGTCGATCGGGGTACCCATCAGCGACTGCACACGCTCCAGGTAGCGTCTGGCGTTGACTGGCAACTGCTCCCACTCGGTCAGGCCGACGGTCGGCTCGGACCAGCCGGGAAAGTGTTCGTAGATCGGCTCGCAGGCCGCCACCTCATCGGCGTCCAGCGGCAGCACATCGATCGTGCGCGCGCCCAGCTTGTAGCCTATGCACACCTTGATCTCGCCCAGCCCGTCGAGCACGTCCAGCTTGGTGATGCACACCCCCGACAGGCCGTTGATGATGGTCGAGCGCTTCAGTGCGGCAGCGTCGAGCCAGCCGCAGCGCCGCGTGCGGCCGGTGACGGTGCCGCGTTCCTGCCCCACCATGGACAGGTGATGGCCCACGCTGCCCGGCAGCTCCATCGGCAGCTCGGTCGGGAACGGGCCGCTGCCCACGCGCGTGGTGTAGGCCTTGGTGATGCCCAGCACGTAGTGCAGCATGCCCGGACCGACACCAGAGCCGGCCGCCGCGTTGCCCGCCACGCAGTTGCTGGAGGTGACGAAGGGGTAGGTGCCGTGGTCGATGTCGAGCAGCGTGCCCTGTGCTCCCTCGAACAACAGGTTGGCCCCGGCCAGGTGCGCCTGATGCAAGGCATAGCCCACGTCGGCCAGCAGCGGGCGCACCTGTTCGGCCACGCGCATCGATTCGTCCAGGATGGGTTGGTACTCCAGCGGCTTCGATTTCAGATAGCCGCCGAGCGCGAAGTTGTGCAGGTCGACCAGTTCACGCAGCTTGCGCGCGAAACGCTGCGGATGCTTCAGGTCCTGCGCACGCAGCGCGCGGCGCGCCACCTTGTCCTCGTAGGCCGGGCCGATGCCCTTGCCGGTGGTGCCGATCTTGCCGGCACCGCTGCTCTCGCGCAGGCCCTCGCGCGCATGGTCCACGGCCACGTGGAAAGGCAGGATCAGCGGGCAGGACTCGCTGATGTACAGGCGCGGGCGCACTTCCAGGCCCGCCTTCTCCAGGCGCTGGATCTCCATCAACAAATGCGCCGGGTCGACGACCACCCCGTTGCCGACATAGCACGGCACGCCGTCGCGCATCACGCCCGAGGGCACCAGTTGCAGCGCCGTCTTGTGACCCTTGATGACGAGGGTGTGGCCGGCGTTGTGGCCGCCCTGGAAACGCACCACGCCCTGGGCGTGATCGGTCAGCCAGTCGACCATCTTGCCCTTGCCTTCGTCGCCCCACTGCGTGCCGACGACGACGACGTTGCGGCCGCGTGCGACCGCTTTTCCCAGCTGCATGTTCAAGCGCAATCCTTCTGGCTGCAATCGGGGTGGGCGGCTGGCATCAAAGTGCGCGCAGCAGCCAACGATCGTTGATGGAAATCAGTTCACGGTCGCATTCGAACGCCGGGCTGTCGTTCTCATGGCCCGGCAGTACGCACAGCACCGTCTCGCCCGCTTCACGCAGGCTGCGCACGGCCGCGCGCAACCGCATGTCGCCGCTCCACGGCGCGCGAACGGCCGCAGCCGGCGGCGGGCTGGGGGCATGCTCCGCCAGCACCTTCAGGTCCAGGCTGAAGCCCACCGCAGGCCGGCGCCGACCGAACACCGCCCCGACCTCGTCATAACGTCCGCCGCGCGCCAGCGCATCGCTCGAGCCCTGGGCGTAGATCGCAAAGCGCGTGCCGCTGTAGTAGGCATAGCCACTCATGTCGGACAGATCGAAGCCGACGCGCACGTTCGGGTGGTCGCGCTCGAGTTGCGTCGCCAGCCAGATCAGATCGTCCAGCGCCTGCGTGATCAGGCCACGTTGCGGCAGTTCGCGGCGCGCCTGCTCGAGCACGGTCTGGCCGCCATACAGCGAAAGCAGGCAGCGCAAGGCGCTGCGCGTGACTTCGGGAAAGCCCTGCGCCAGCGCCTCGACGCTGGCCGCATCCTTGTTCGACAGCGCAGACACCACCTCTTGCAGTTGTGTGGCCTCGATTGGCAGGCCAGCGAGCACGCCGCGCACCAGGCGGGCGTCGGCCAGATCGATGACCAGGCCTTCGAGCGAGGCGGCCTGAAGCACGTCGAGCGCAAGCTCCTGCACCTCCAGGTCGGCCTCCAGCCCCGCATGTCCGAAGATTTCGGCGCCGAACTGCAGCGGCTCGCGCGAGCCGAGCCCGCTCGGCCGCGTATGCAACACCGGCCCGCAGTAGCACAGCCGCGTCACACCGGGGCGGTTCAAAAGATGCGCATCGATGCGCGCAGCTTGCGGGGTGGTGTCGGCGCGCAAGCCGAGCGTGCGCCCGCTGAGCTGGTCGACCAGCTTGAAAGTCTTCAGTCCGAGCTCGTGTCCGGTACCCGACAGCAAGGAATCCAGGTGCTCGAGCAGCGGCGGAATGACCAGCTCGAAGCCATAGCAGCGCGAGCGGTCGAGAAGGCTGCGCCGGAGTTCCTCGATGCGCCGCGCCTGTTCAGGCAAGACATCGGCGATGTGCTCGGGCAGCAGCCACGCTGACGACATGAATGGGACCGGGAATCAAAAACGGCATTGTACCGAGCGCGACGGCTCGATCCGGGTGTCCGGCCCCACCCGCAAGCCGTGCGCGGCTGCGCCGCGCGGCCCACGCGCTTGCGCCGCGTGCATACCCGTGCGCACCCGTGCCCGGCACGCCGGTTTCAGTTCCAGTAGATCAGCAGCAGCACCACACCAATGACCATGCTGCTCAGGCCGAAGAAACGGATCTGCCCATCGCTGAGCTTGGTGGCGCGCTCGAACATCGAGCGCCAGCGCGAGGGGCTGAGAAAGGGCAGGAGCCCTTCCAGCACCAACATCAGGGCCACGGCGCCCAGAAGCAGATCCGTCATCGACGCGAATCGCGCGGCCGCGGGAATTACTTCGTATCCGTCGAAGGCGTCCCGCGCATGGCGCGGAAGAACTCGCTGTTCGGATCGACCACCATCACGTCCGAGCGCGTGCGAAAGCTCGCCCGATAGGCCTCCAGGCTGCGATAGAACCTGGCGAACTGCGGGTCGCGGCCGAAGGATTCGGCGTAAAGGGCCGAGGCCTTGGCATCACCGTCACCCTTGACCTTCTGCGAATCGCGGTAGGCCTCGGCGACGATGACTTCGCGCTGCCGGTCGGCGTCAGCACGGATCTTCTCGCCTTCGGCCATGCCCTGCGAGCGGGCCTCGTTGGCTACGCGCTTGCGTTCGGATTCCATGCGCTTGAACACCGAATCGGTGATGTCTGCGACGAAGTCGACCCGCTTGATGCGCACGTCGACAATCTCGATCCCGAAAGACTTGGCGTCGTCTGTCAAGCGCTTGAACACGTCCTGCATGACCCTTTCGCGCTCGACCGAGAGCACGCCGGAGACGTTGCGCCGTGTCACCTCTTCGTTGAAGGCGGCCTGCACCACCGGGCCGAGGCGGCTTTCCAGGTTGCGGAAATCGGTGCCGTTGTTACGGATGAACTGGCGCGGCTCGGCGATGCGCCACTTCACCAGCCAGTCGATCACCAGGCTCTTCTTCTCGGCCGTGAAGATCGGCCGGGTTTCCGAGTTGTCCAGCGTCTGGATGCGCTTGTCCATGAAAACCACGTTCTGGAACGGCGGCGGCAACTTGAACTTCAGGCCCGGCTCGTTGATGACTTCCTTGATCTCGCCCAGCGCATAGATCACGGCCACCTGCCGCTGGTCGACGATGAACATCGTCGAGGCGGCGATCACCAGCGCGATCAACGCGCCGGCAGCGAACATTCCGATTCGATTCATTTGTGGTGTCCCCAGGCTTCAGCGACTATCGCGGTCGCGGGTGCGCCCGCCATCGCGCGAGCGCGCATCGGCTGGCGCGGCAGCCGCCGGCTCGGCCGGCATCGGTGTGGGCGCTGCCACGGCTGCACCAGCCGCTTGCTGCATCAGCTTGTCCAGCGGCAGATACAGCAGGTTCGAGCCGCTGCGGCTGTCGACCATGACCTTGCTGACGCTGGAGAACACCTGCTGCATGGTGTCGATGTACAGCCGGTCGCGCGTCACGCCCGGCGCTTTCTTGTACTCGTCGACCACCGAGCGGAACCGGTCCGCATCGCCTTCGGCCTGCGCCACGACACGCGAGCGATAGCCCTCGGCTTCTTCGCGCAGCCTGGAGGCAGTGCCTTGGGCGCGGGGGATCACGTCGCTGGCATAGGCCTGGCCTTCGTTCTTGAAGCGGTCGCGGTCGGCCGTGGCCTTGACCGCGTCGTTGAACGAGGCCTGCACCTGGTCCGGCACGGCCACGGACTGCACGTTCACGTTCACCACCAGGATGCCGGTGTTCAGCCGGTCGAGTTGCGACTGCACAGACTTGAGCAGGTCGGCAGCCAGCGAATCTCGCGCCTGGTAAAGCACCGCATCGACGTTGCTGCGCCCGACGATCTCGCGCACCGCCGACTCCGAGGCCTGCACCACGGCCTCATCCGGATTGCGGTTCTCGAACAGGAAGGAGCGTGCGTCCTTCAAGCGGTATTGCACCGTGAAGCGGATGTCGATGATGTTCTCGTCCTGCGTGAGCATCGACGAATCGCGCAGGCCAGTAGCCGGCACGGGCGTGTTGCGCCCCATCTCGACCGAGCGCAACTGGGTCACCGGGACGGTTTCGTGCCCCTGGAACGGATAGGGAAAGCGCCACTGGATTCCCGCATCCACGGTGTAGGCATAGCGGCCAAAGGAGGTGACCACCGCCTGTTGGCCTTCTTGCACGATGAACACGCCGCTGCCCAGCCACACCAGAGCAACGACGCCGGCAATGAGACCGGCGCCGATGCCCGCGCTTTTCAGGTTCGGCTGAAAGGGCGGGCCACCGTCGGGCGGGCGTTCGCCGCCGCGGTTCGGCCGCGGGCCCCCGCCCTTGCCGCCGAACATGCCACCCAGCTTGCGATTGAAATCGCGCCACAGCTCGTCCAGGTCCGGCGGGCCACCGTTGCGCCCGCCGTTGTTCAGCACCAGGGTGTCGCCACCGCGGGCCGACCTACGGGGCAGGCGCAACAGGGCCGCAAGCAACACCGACGCCGCGCGGGCAACGTCGCCAAGGCTGGGCGGGCGCGGATCAGGGTGGAGTTCAGGCATGGTGGGGTGAAGCGGCGGACAAAGGGGAACCGGCGTCGATGGGGATGGCGCGCGGATCATCGACAGTAGATAGGGGCGCCGGGGCGGCAATCAAGCGCGTGCGCACCAAGTCGGCGATGGCCTCGCGCAACAGGTCGATGCCGCTGCCGTCGTGCGCGCTGACGAAGACGCGGCGCACGCGCTGCCCATTCGGGCGTTCGAGCCAGTCCACGGCCTGCCGCGGGCGGCGCGACACCTCGAGCAGGTCGCACTTGTTGTAGACCACCAGCTGCGGCACCGCCGCGGCGCCGATCTCGTCGAGCACGCGTTCGACCTCGGCGCTTTGCTCCAGCAACAGCGGGCTCGACGCATCGACCACATGCAGCAGCAGATCGGCGTCGGCAGCCTCCTGAAGCGTGGCCTGGAAGGCCTCGACCAACTTGTGCGGCAGATCGCGTATGAAGCCCACCGTGTCCGACAAGGACACCGAACAACCCGCGTCGGCCAGCCACAGCGCACGCGTGGTGGTATCGAGCGTGGCGAACAGCTGATCCGCCGCCAGGGCACGGGCCTTGACCAGGGTGTTGAACAGTGTCGACTTGCCCGCGTTGGTGTAGCCGACGAGCGAGATGCGGAAAGTGCCGCGCTTCTCGCGCGCCTTGCGCTGCGTGCCGCGCTGGCGCTTGACCTTCTCCAGACGCTCTTTCACCGACTTGATGCGTTCGCCAATCATGCGCCGGTCGAGTTCGATCTGCGCTTCGCCGGGGCCGCCACGCAGGCCGATGCCGCCGCTCTGGCGCTCGAGGTGCGACCAGCGCCGCACCAGACGGGTGGAAAGGTACTGCAGGCGCGCCAGTTCCACCTGCAGCTTGCCTTCATGGCTTTGCGCCCGGGCGCCGAAGATGTCGAGAATGACGCCGGTGCGGTCGGACACCGACACGCCCAGATGCCGCTCCAGGTTGCGCTGCTGCGCCGGGCTCAGCGCCTGGTCGAAGATCACACCCTGGGCGTCGGTGGCCAGCACCATGGCCTTGATCTCGTCGGCCTTGCCCGAACCCACGAACAGCGCCGCGTCCGGCGCCTTGCGCCGCGCCACGATGCGCGCCACTGGCTCGTCCCCGGCGGATTCGGCGAGCAGTGCCAGCTCGTCCAGTGTCGCGTCGAAGGCAGTGTCCTTGCCGAAATCGACGCCCACCAGCACGGCACGTGTGGCCGCGCCAGCCGACGTGGCCCCAGTAGGTGGGGAGGATCTCAAGACGGAACGAGCCAACGCCGGGACAGCCGAGCCGCCCTCAGGCCTGCTCGCCAGGTTCGCTGGCGCTGAAGTTCACCGCACGTCCTGGCACAACGGTCGAGATGGCATGCTTGTAGACCATCTGTGTGACGGTGTTGCGCAGCAACACGACATACTGGTCGAAGGATTCGATATGCCCTTGCAACTTGATGCCGTTCACCAGGTAGATGGACACCGGAACATGCTCCTTGCGCAGCAGGTTCAGAAACGGGTCTTGCAGCAACTGCCCTTTATTGCTCACGATATGCTCCGTGATGAAAGTTCTTGAAAGAAGGACCTTATCACAGGCCCGGCCGCAGCGCTGTGCACTGCAACATGGCCGCCATCACCCCGCGTCCGCGAAGGGGTTCTTGGAAGAGCGCATCTCCACCCGCATGGGGGTGCCGACGAGCTTGAAGTGCTCGCGAAAGCGCCCCTCGAGATAGCGCTTGTAGGCATCGGTGACATGGTCGAGCGAGTTGCCGTGAATGACGACGATGGGCGGGTTCATGCCACCTTGGTGCGCATAGCGCAGCTTGGGCCGGAAGTTGCCCGCGCGTTTGGGCGCCTGGTGCTGCACCGCCTCGAGCAGCAGGCGTGTCAACACCGGCGTGGGCATCTTCTTCACCGCCGAGGCATGCGCGTCGGCAATCGCCTTCCAGACCGGGCCGAGGCCCTGACGCTTTTTCGCCGAGATGCGCATCACCGGCGCGAACTTCAGGAACGCCAGGCGCTGCACGATCGAGCGTTCCAGCGTTTCGCGCTGGTAGGCGTCGACCGCGTCCCATTTGTTCACCGCCAGCACCACGGCGCGGCCCGACTCCAGGATATAGCCGGCGATGTGTGCATCCTGGTCCGTGACGCCCTGCGTGGCGTCGAGCAGCAGCAGCACTACATTGGCGTCGGCGATGGCCTGCAGCGTCTTCACCACCGAGAACTTCTCGATGCTCTCGAACACCCGGCCCTTGCGGCGCAGCCCGGCGGTGTCGATCAGGTCGAAGCGCTGCCCGTGGTGCTCGAAAGGCACATGAATCGCGTCGCGCGTGGTGCCGGGCTGGTCGAAGGCCACCAGCCGCTCCTCGCCCAGCCAGGTGTTGATGAGCGTGGATTTGCCGACGTTCGGGCGACCGGCCACGGCCAGCCGGATCGGCTTGTCGGCGCCGAGTTCCTCGCGCGGCTCCTCGGCCGGTGCCACGCCTTCGAACACGGCTTCGACCAGGCTTCGGATGCCCTGGCCATGGGCTGCGGAAATCGGGTGCGGCTCGCCCATGCCGAGCTCATGGAACTCGGCCAGCAGCGGCGAGTCGCTCATGCCTTCGGCCTTGTTCACCGCCAGCAGCACGCGCCTGGCAGTGCTGCGCAGGTAGCGCGCGATGTCGTGATCCTGCGCGCTGAGCCCGGCGCGCAGGTCGAGCACGAACACCACCACATCGGCCTCGGCCACGGCCTGGCGCGTCTGCTTGGCCATCTCGTGCATGATGCCGCTGGCGCTGTCGGGCTCGAAGCCGCCGGTGTCGACGACGATGAACTCGTGTCCCTCGACATGGGCGTCGCCGTAGTGCCGGTCACGGGTCAGCCCGGCGACGTCGGCAACGATCGCGTCGCGGCTTTTCGTCAGCCGGTTGAACAGCGTGGACTTGCCGACGTTCGGCCGGCCGACAATGGCGAGAACCGGCTTCAAGCGCTACTCGGGCCGAAAGGCGAAGAAGCCACCACTGCGCGTGGCCACCAGCAGCGTCGTGCCCGACAGCACCGGGCGGCCCACCACGGGCGAGCCGTCGGTGGACAGTCGCAGCAACGGCTGGCCATCCTTGCGGTCGAGAAAATGCACGTGGCCCTCGAAGTCACCGAAGGCCACGGTCGGCCCGATGCTCGCCGGCGCGCTCAAGCCGCGGAACAGCATGCGCTCGCTGGTCCAGGCGGTTTCGCCGCTGTCCGTCTTCCAGGCGACGATACGGTCGCTGGCATCGGCACCGAAGATCAGTTCTTCATCTCCACCCACCGCGTTCACGCCACCGGTATTGCGCGCCCACAGCAAGCGGCCCGTCTCCGCATCGACGCAGCCCACGGCCGCCTGGAAGGAGCGGGCGCACAGCTTGCTGCCCAGGCGCACGGCCGGGCCGATCAGGTCGGCCAGGCGCTCAACCTCGTTGCTGCCACGCGGCGTGCCCAGCGGCACCTCCCACAACAGCGTGCCGCGGGTCGGCTCGATGCCCGCCACGCGCGGGCCCTGCCCGGCAATCAGCGTGTTCTTCACCGCCGCGAGCACGCCGATATGCAGCAAGGTCAGCGCTTCGCCCGGACGCTGCAGTGACCACAGACGCGTGCCATCCACGGCATCGAAGGCGTGCACCGCGCGGTCCACGCCCATCACGAAGACCCGCTCGCCGGCCACCAGGGGCGCGGTACTGACACGCGAGTTCAGCTGCGCACGCCAGACCTCCTTGCCGGCGTCGAAGGTCACCAGCTTGTTGTCGCGCGTGACCACCGCACTGAACCGACCGTCGCTGCCCACGCCGGCGCTGACCTCGGCTCCGGCACTGGCGCGCCACAGCTGGCGTCCCGTGGTGGATTCGAGTGCCATCACGGTGCCGTCGGTCGAGGCAATCACGAAGTTGCCATTGCGCGAATCAACCGACAACGGAAAGCGCACGCTGTCAAGTTTGACCGACCAGACCTGCCGGCCGGCGATCTTGGGCGTGACGGCCTCCAATGGCTTGGGCTTGGGCCGGTCGGCAGCGCAGCCGGCCAGCAGCGCCGCACAAAGAAACGCCGCACCCCATGCCGAAGAGGCGCGATGGCGCGCCATGAGCCTGTCGGGCCTGGGGAGCGTCGGCTGCAAATCGGCCGCAGCGGTGCATTTCTCGCCGCCTTGTGGTCCCATGGCTGGACCATGGCCTTGCGAATCCGAAAAGAACTGTGCTCGCTGGGGCCGCTTTTCGCTTTCGACGCGCCAGGCCCGACAGGCTCCCACGGTCACTTCGTCGCCCCCGACGCCTGCGACGCAAGCCCTGGCGCGGCCTGCGGCGCCGCGCCCAGCGCCGTCAGCTTGGCATCGATCAGCCGGCGATACTCGAGCTTTTCGTCCATCACCTTCCAGGCCGTCTGGTAGGCGGCACGCGCCTCCATCGGCTTGCCCATCGCCAGCAGCACGTCGCCGCGGCGGTCGGCCACCAGCGCTTCGAAGGTCGGCGCCTTGGCGCCGTCCAGCCGCTTCAGCGCGGCATCGTAGTCCTTGGCCTGCAGCAACAGGCCCGCCAGGCGCAACTGCGCCACGGTCTTGTATTCCTCTTCGCTGGCGTTCTGTGCCACCCAGTCCAGGCTGGCGGTGGCCGCATCGATCTGGCCGCGATCGAACTGCACACGCGCCGCAAGCAAACCGCCCTGCTCGGCGAACACGGTGCGGGGATAACGCTGCTTCAGGTCACCGAAGACCAGCGCGGCACGCTGTGCGTCACCGCTTTGCGCGGCCAGTTCCAGCTGCTCGTACAGCGCGCCGGCCTTGGCCGCCTGATCGCGCTGCCACCATTTCCAGCCGTTCAGCCCGGCATACGCCGCCAGGGCGGCAATCAAGGCCCAGGTGATGAGGTTGCCATACTGCTTCCAGAAGGCCTTGACGGCGTCGAGCTGTTCCTGCTCCTGCAGGTCTAAGGGTGTGGCCATGGGTCCTTCGAGCGATTCCGAGACGAAAAACTGGGGATTATGCGGCGCGCAGTTCGTGCGCCCAGACGGCAGCATCGGCCAGCGCCCGGGTGCGCTGCACCGCCGCCGCGTCACGCAGCGGCTTGATCGAGACTTCGCCACGCGCCAGTTCCTCGGCACCGAAGATCAACGCATGGCGCGCACCACTGGCGTCGGCCTTCTTGAACTGCGATTTCATGCTGCCCAGGCCGTCCTTGCCGGCCGCATGCAGCAGTACCGAAAGCCCCGTTGCGCGCAGTGCTTCGGCCGTGGCGCTGGCCCGCGGCAGGGCCGACGCATCGGGCACCACCGCGTAGGCGTCCCAGGAGCGCAACGGTGCATCGATGCCCTCCTGCTTGAGCAAGTCGAGCACGCGTTCGATACCCAGGCCCCAGCCAACCGCCGGGGCGCCCTTGCCACCGATCATCTCGATCAGGCCGTCGTAGCGCCCGCCGCCGCACAGCGTGCCCTGCGCCCCCAGACGGTCGGTGACCCATTCGAACACCGTCAGGTTGTAGTAGTCAATGCCGCGCACCAGCCGCGGGTTGATGCGGTAGGGCTGGCCGACGGCGTCGAGCACCGCGCGCACCGCATCGAAGTGCTTCAGCGAGGCCTCGCCCAGAAAATCCATCAGCCGCGGCGCGGCCTCGACCAGCGGCTGCATCGCCGCGTTCTTCGTGTCCAGGATGCGCAGCGGGTTGGTGTGCAGGCGGCGCAAAGCATCGGCGTCGAGCTGATCGAGATGCTGCTCGAAGTGCTGCACCAGCGCGGCGCGATGGGCCTGCCGCTCGTCGAGCTGGCCCAGGCTGTTGATTTCCAGCCGCACCTCGGCCAGGCCCAGGTCGCGCCACAGCGAGCGCGCCATCAGGATGGTTTCGGCGTCCACGTCCGGCCCGGCAAAACCGAGCGCCTCGACGCCGACCTGATGGAACTGCCGGTAGCGCCCGCGCTGCGGCTTCTCGTGGCGAAACATCGGCCCGATGTAGAACAGCCGCTTGCCGCCGTCGTACAGCAACGAGTGCTCGCTCACCGCCCGCACCACGCCGGCAGTGGCTTCGGGGCGCAATGTCAGCGAGTCGCCGTTCATGCTGTCGACGAAGGAATACATCTCCTTCTCGACGATGTCGGTGACCTCGCCCAGCCCGCGCACGAACAGCGGCGTCGGCTCGACGATCGACGTGCGCACGTTCAGGTAGCCATAGCGGTGCATCAGCTCGCGCACCTGGTGCTCGAACCATTCCCAGCGCGCCGATTCCGGCGGCAGGATGTCGTTCATGCCTTTGACGGCCTGGATTTGTTCGTTCATCGCTGGAATCAAATTCATTCACCGCAGAGGAGCGGAGTACGCAGAGCTTCGAAGAGGAAAAGCAGCCATTTTCGAGTTCCTCTGCGCGAACTCTGCGCTCACTTATCCTCTGCGGTGAAGGTCTTGGTCTTAACGTGGGAGTGGGTACGCAGTGCCAGCCCGCGCGGCAGTCTCACTTCGCCAGTACCGCTGTGCCGAAACGGCGCTCGATGTAGTCTTCGACTATGCGGTGGAAGTCTTCGGCGATGCC
>DASQFA010000455.1:0-2367 GCA_035633375.1 Rubrivivax sp. | reverse complement strand
TAGCACGCAACTGCTGCTCGGCCTGGCGTTGACGCTGTTCGCGCTGGGCCTGCTCGGCGTGATCGTGCGCCGCAACGTGCTCGTCATGCTGATGTGCATGGAGCTGATGCTCAACGGCGTCATCCTCAGCCTGGTGACCTTTGCGCAGCAAAGCGCCACCGCCATGGGTGCCGTGCTGGTGTTCCTGATCTTCGTCGTCGCCACCGCCGAGATCGCGCTGGCCATCCCGATCGTGTTGCTGCTGGTGCGCGAGAAGCACACGCTCGACCTCGATGCCTACGGCGAGCTGAAGGGATGACATGACCCCCTTCCCGCAATGCCTTCGGCCCGGCAAGGCCTGTTCCGCGGTGGCCATCTGGCCACCGCTTGGCCAGCTCGAATGCCGGCGACGCGGGTGCCGCTGCGGCGCCATGGCAAACTGAAATGCTGACACTCATCGTCCTGCTGCCGCTGCTGGGTTTCCTGCTGAACGGCGTGCTCGCCACGCAACTGGGCGGCAACCGGGTGGGCAAGCGCTTCGTCACCGTGGTCGGCTGCGGGCTGCCGATCCTGTCGTTCCTGCTCGTGCTTAAGGCCTTCTTCGACCTGAGCGCCGGCGGCTACGCGCCGCTGGTCGAGGTGGCCTACCGCTGGGCACTGATCGGCGACACGCCCTTCGAGATCGCCTTCTACTTCGACCGCCTGACGGCGGTGATGGCGCTGGTCGTCACCGGCGTCGGCTCGGTGATCCACATCTACTCGGTCGGCTACATGGCGCACGACAAGAGTTTCGGCCGCTTCTTCGCCTACCTGAACCTGTTCCTGTTCTTCATGCTGCTGCTGGTGCTGGGGCGCTCGCTGCTGGTGCTGTTCGTCGGCTGGGAAGGCGTGGGGCTGGCCTCGTACCTGCTGATCGGCTTCTGGTTCGATGACCTGGCCAACGCCCGCGCCGGCAAGAAGGCCTTCGTCGTCAACCGCATCGGCGACGCCGGTTTCCTGCTCGGCATGTTCGTTCTCTACCAGGCCTTCGGCACGCTCGACATGGACCGCATCAACGCCGCCTTCGGCGCCGGCGCCGCGGCGGTGGTACCGGCCAGCCTGGTGGGCATCCTGCTGTTCATCGGCGCCACCGGCAAGTCGGCGCAGATCCCGCTGCACGTGTGGCTGCCCGACGCGATGGCCGGCCCGACGCCGGTGTCGGCGCTGATCCACGCGGCGACGATGGTCACGGCCGGCATCTACCTGGTGGCGCGCATGTCGGGGGTGTACCTGCAGGCGCCCGAAGCCTCGGCGCTGATCGCCGTCGTCGGCGTGGCCACGGCCTTCTTCGCCGCCACCATTGCCGTCGTGCAGACCGACATCAAGAAGGTGCTGGCCTATTCCACCGTCTCGCAGCTCGGGCTGATGTTCCTGGCGCTCGGCGTCGGCGCCTACGGCGTGGCCATCTTCCATGTCGTCACGCACGCCTTCTTCAAGGCCTGCCTGTTCCTTGGCGCGGGCAGCGTGATCCACGCGCTGGGCGGCGAACAGGACGTGCGTCGCATGGGCGGCCTGGCGAAGAAGATCCCCGTCACCTTCGTCACTTTCGCGGTGGCCACCGCCGCCATCGCCGGCATCCCGCCGCTGGCCGGTTTCTTCTCCAAGGACGAGATCCTCTGGTTCGCCTTCGCCAGCACGCGCGGAGGCTCGCCGCTGCTGTGGGGCGTGGCCGCGCTGACCGCGCTGATGACGGCGTTCTACATGTTCCGCCTGCTCTGGCTGACCTTCCTGGGCCCATCACGCATGGACGCCAAGGTCGAGGCGCATGTGCATGAATCGCCCTGGTCGATGAGCGGCGTGCTGATGCTGCTGGCGCTGCTGTCGGCGGTGGGCGGCTTCTTCGCGCTGCCGCACTTCCTCGAGCCGCAGCTGCCCTTGCCCACGGTGCATGCATCGCTGCATCACCTCGAGATGCCGCTGCTCGTGCTGTCGGTCGTCATCGCCTTCGCCGGCCTGGCTGCGGCGGCCTACGTCTTCGGCGGCGGCACCTTGCGCGCCGAAGGCCTGCAGCGCCGCTTTGCCGGGCTGCACCGCTGGCTGTCGGGCAAGTACTTCATCGACGAGTTGTACGAGCGGATCATCGCCCGCCCGCTGGTGTGGGTGTCGGACTTCGTCTTCCTGCGCCTGGGCGACCGGGCGCTGCTCGACGGCACGCTGAACGGCCTGGCCGCGATGGGCCAGCGTGGCGCCGCCGTGCTCGGCCGCCTGCAGACCGGCAGCCTGCACCTGTACGCCTGGTTCGTGCTGGCCGGCATCGTCGGCGCGTTGCTCTGGAGCTGGCGCCATGCCTGAGGCCAGCGTGCTCAACCTGGTGCTCTTCCTGCCGCTGCTGGGGACGGGCCTACTGCT
>DASQFA010000454.1:0-6554 GCA_035633375.1 Rubrivivax sp. | reverse complement strand
GGACATCGACCACTTCAAGCATGTCAACGACGGCCATGGCCATGCCGCCGGCGACCTGGTGCTGTGCGAGGTGGCGCGCCGGCTGAACGAAGCCGTGCGCGGCGACGACCTGGTGGTGCGCTGGGGCGGCGAGGAGTTCCTGGTGCTGGCGCTGAAAGTGCCGGCAGCGCATGCCGAGGCGCTGGCCGAGCGCGTGCTCGATCTCATCGGCCGCGAGCCGGTGAGGGTCGAGGGGCGGCCGGTGCAGGTGACGGTGTCGATCGGCTATGCACACTTTCCGCTGCCGCCGAAGGTGCTGCCGGTGGCCTGGGAGCAGGCCATCAACCTGGCCGACATGGCGCTTTACACCGCCAAGAACCAGGGCCGCAATCGCGCCGTGGGCATCGTCGCGGCGCAGGCCGACGGCCCGGACGAACTGAGCCGCATCGAAGCCGACTTCGACCATGCCTGGCACGAGGGCCGCGTCACGCTGAAGGTGGCGCCGGGGCCACTGGTGCTGGCCTGATGCACGTTGGCAATCGCCTTCATGTGAACCGCTGGCGGTGCACGGTGGCCCTTCATGGCCGCGCTCGTTGCGAACACTCGCTTTAATCCTTTGCGCCCGCTGGCCGTCAATGGGGTGGCCAACTCCGTTCAGCCAATTTCTTATTCTCTGCGTTGGCCACCCCATTGCCGGCCGGGTTCGTTGTCCTCCATTGCGTCACTTCCTGGCTCGGCTTGTACCCCGGCACCGAGATCACCGGCAGCAAGGTGATGAACGGCAAGACCAAACGCTGTGTCAACCGCGCAGCCCAGGCGCTGCGACTGGCCGCTGCAATACTGCGCAGCAGCAAGTCGGCGCCGGGTGCGTACTACCGGCGCATGTGCTCACGCATGGATAAATCCAAAGCCGTGACCGCCGCCGCGCACAAGCTGGCGCGGCTGATCTACACGATGCTGACCAAGGGCGAGGAGTACACCGATCAGGGGCAGGACTACAACGAAGAACGCTACCGCGAGCGCGTGCTGCGTTCGCTGTCTCAGCGCGCCCCCAAGCTCGGCCTGAAGATGGTCCCGATCGAGCAACCCGCCTAAAAGCAGCCGCTCAATCAATCACTTGGCAGGCGCTTCTTGAGTGGCGGCAGTCGCTCACCGCTGGACTGCACTTGAACCGGCTGGAATGGGCGGCTGCGCAGCGCTTGGCTTGACTGCTTTAACCGGTGGCGCGCCAGGTGCGGTTGAGGCCGCGCCTGCAGCGGGCACGGGTAGGGAATACTGGGCTGCGGAACGCTCTAACTTTGGCTCCCCTTGCAGCGCGGCCGCCAAGACTACCGAGAGGGCTGCGCCTACAAGCGCACCTATGAAACCAAGTACACCTGAGCCCCACGATGCAGTGGCTTGAATCTGTGCCAGCCGCACGTTGAGCATGTGCTCGGCAACTATCAGTTTCTTGTCCATCCCGGACGTGACTCGCGCGTCTTGGATGACGCCGGCAAGTTCCCACACATCCATCTTTCGCAGTTCTAGCTCTTCGTCGGTGAAGTAGTTCCACCAGAACTCGTCCCTATTTCGTGCCAAGAGCCCGCGCAGCCGGACGATGAGGGGAATTGTCTTCATGTGCGGTAACGTGTTTTCACCCGCCCGATCGCAGCACATGCGCGCTCGAGCGCGCAAGCTGCGCCATCGCAGCCGGTGCCGAGTGTCCACCGGTGCGCTCCGCTCATTGCGGACATTCGCTTCAACCCTTTGCGCTCGCTGGCCGCCATTGGGGTTGCCAACTCCGTTCAGCCAAATTCCTGTTTTCTCCGTTGGCCACCCCGTTGCCGGCCGGGCTCGTGGTCCACCGCCGCCACTCAAAGGCCTCGCTGCGTGAGCGCAGTGGTTTTCTCGGTCTGCCGAACGCCAGCGGCTTTGCGGCCGACGCGGTGGCGTTCGATGGCCGAGAACACAAAGGCGCGTGTCGAGCGCTGCATTTGCGCGGCCTCGAAAGCACCGAGAACCCGGCCGGCATTGGGGTGGCCAACGGAGAAAATAAGCATTCTCTGAACGGAGAAACGGAGTTGGCCACCCCAATGGCGGCCAGCGAGCGCCACCGGTTGTTTGAAGGTCCGCATTGGGCGAGCGTTTGACAGGCCGCTATGCCCCATCAGCCGTCCGTCGGCCGATCAGCCGGGCACTTTCCTGAGCACTCGCGTCTGGCCGATCGAGAACAGCACGAAGGCATCGTCGGCCACGCCGAGCTTCTTGCGCGCCAGCGGCAGGGCGTCGATCGGCGCTTCGACCGGGTCGTCGCACAGGCGGAAGGTGCCCCAGTGCACGCCTATCGAATAGCGGCTCTTCACGTCGAGGTGGATGCGCACCGCTTCTTCCTCGTTGACGTGCTGGGTCTGCATGAACCAGCGCGGCAGGTAGCAGCCTACGGTGATCTGCGCAAAGTCGAAGCCGCCGAAGCGCGCGCCGATGTCGGCGAAGTCTTTCGAGTAGCCGGTGTCGCCGCTGAAGAACATCGAGTAGGGGCTGCCTGCCACCTGCGCCTGCAGCACGAAGCCGCCCCACAGCGTGGTATTGCGGTCCCACGGGGTACGCGTGGACCAGTGCTGCACGGGCACCAGATTCACCGTCACCGCGCCGCCGGGCGCGGGCAGCTCGAAGCGATCCCACCAGTCCATGCGGCGGCTGTGGGTGATGCCCTCGCGCGCGAGCCACAGATCAACCCCCAGTGGCACCATGAACAGCGGCGGCCCGCCGCGCTGCCGGTTCAGTGCCAGTACCGTGGGCCGGTCGAGGTGGTCGTAATGGTTGTGGCTGATGAGCACCACGTCGATACGCGGCAACTGCTCGAGCTGCATGGGCAGCACCACTTCGCGCCGCGGCCCGGCAAAGCCCACCGGCGAGGCGCGCGCGGTGAAATGCGGGTCGGTCAGGATGTTCAGCCCGTTGATCTGCCACAGCGCGGTGGCATGGCCGATCCAGGTGACGCTGACGTCACGCGCGTTCGCAGCCAGGTACGCCAGGTCGGGCGCCACCACCGGCACGCGCTCGGGCTTCGACGGCGGCGGCGGGTTCGTCCAGCGCTCGCGCTGCCACTGCCAGAAGCTGGGCTGGCCTTCCGCCCAGTTGTCCACGTAGTTGTTGTTGAAGCCGTCGGGGCGGTGATGCGCCTTGGTGGGGTCGAAATAGGGGTTCGAGCTGCTGCAGGCGGCCAGCACCAGCATGGCCAACGACGCGACGAGCGCGCGCGCGAAAAAATTCATGGACTGCCCTGCGTTCGGATGGGGTTGCCTGCGCACCGAGGCGCCGGCCAGGCACCGGCCAGGCGGCGGCGCATTGTCGACGCAAGCAGGTGTGCAGTATATTTTTGCCCGCCCGGTGGTGCCGGGCGGGCCAGGTTTGGCCCTACATCCCGCGCCGGCCCGCGCCCGGCCATGGCGCGCGCAGTCGCGAGACTTACTTGGCCGCCAGGCCCAGACGCTCGATCAGCGCCTTTTCCTTGCCGAAGGTGTCGCGCACCCACTTGGCGTAATCGTCGCTGTTCAGATACCACACGTCCTGGCTCAATTGGGCCAACAGTTCCAGGTGCTTCGGGTCGTCGATGGCCTGCTTGAAGGCGTCGTGCAGCGTCTTTACCACCGTGGGGTCCATGCCTTTCGGGCCGGCGATGCCGTAGGGCGAGGTCGAGACCACGCCGTAACCCAACTCCTTGGCGGTGGGCACGGTCGGCCAGCGCTTGGTGCGCGTGTCGCCGAAGGTGACCAGCAGCCGCATCTGCCCGCCGTCGACATACTTGTCCCAGCCGGTGGCATCGCTCTGCGCCATGACATGGCCACCCAGCAGCGCCTGCGTCGAATCGGCGTTGCCCTTGAAGGGCACGTGGTTCAGCGTGACCTTGGCGTTGATCGCCACTTCCTCGATGTTCAGGTGCGGCGTGGTGCCGATGCCGGTGGACGCGTAGTCGATCTTGCCCGGCTCCTTGCGCGCGGCCTCGATGTAGTCATTGAAGCTCTTGTACGGCGAATCGGCGCGCACCGTCAGGCCGAAGGTGTAGCCGGTGACGCCGATGATGTAGGTGAAATCGGTGAGCGGGTTCCACGGCGACTTCTGCATGTGCGGGATGCGCAGCATGCCCAACGGGAACTGCGAGATGGTGTAGCCGTCGGGCTTGGCCGATAGCGCCATCTGGCTCGGCCCGATGGTGCCGCCGCCGCCGGGCTTGTTCTCGACCACGATGTTCTGGCCCAGGTACTTGGACGCGATTTCGGCCAGCCCGCGCAGGTGCCGGTCGGTGGAGCCGCCCGCCGGCCAGGGCACGATCAGCGTCACCGGCCGGCTCGGATAGGCCTGTGCAAAGCTGCCGGCCGCGGCTGACAGCAAGGCCGCGCCAATCAGGGTGCGGCGCGTGAGGGTGGCGCGCAAGTTCATCGTCGGTCTCCTTTGTGATGGGTTTCGACCCGGTACGCCGCCGCTGCGGCAATTTGGACCTGGTAGTACAGATTCTGCGGGTGTTTGGCCTGCGCCAGGAAGAACCACCTTTCAGGCATCGTGCGCGGCTATGTCGGCATGGCGCCGGCGCTGTTGCGCCTCCGCGTACTGAAACTGCCCCGGTCAGTCGGGGGGGGGCTGAGCGTGCTGCGGGCGCTGTGCGCTCTACGACACGGCCTGAACCGGGCCCTGGACTTCGGCGCTGCCGGCCGGTGCGGGCGGGTCGAGCGCGACCAGCAGCTCGTAGAAGGTGCGTGCGGCCACCGACAGCCGCTTGTGCTTGCGGTGCAAGACGAACCACTGTCGAATGATCGGGAAGCCCTCGACCGGCAGCACGGCCAGACAGCGGGTCTGCAGTTCGAGCTCGATCGTCTGTGCCGACACCACGCCCAGCCCCAACCCGGCTCGAACCGCCTGTTTCAGCGCCTCATTGGTGCCGACTTCGCATCCTGCCCTGAAGGCCATGCCGTGCGCGGCGAAGTGCCGCTCCATCGTGGCCCGCGTGCCCGACCCCGGTTCACGCACCACCAGGGTCTCCTCGGCCAGACGCGCCAGCGTGATGCTGCCCTGCCCGGACAGCGGATGGCCAGGCGCGCCAATCACTACCAGTGGGTTGTCCATGAAATGCTGTGCGACCACGTCCAGCCTTTCGGGCGGCCGACCGGTGATCGCCAGGTCGGTGGTGTTGTCTGCCAGTGCCGACAACACGAATTCGCGGTTGGCGACTTGCAGGCTGACGCGAACGCCGGGGTGCCTGCGGGTGAACTCGGCGATCAGCCTGGGCAGGAAGTAGTTCGCGGTGGAAACCACCGCCAGCCGCAGCAGCCCGCGCTCCAGGCCGCGGAACTGGTCCATCGCCGAGTTCAGGTCCACCATCCGGCTCGCGATGTCGCGCGCGTGGCCGCGCAGTTCCTGCCCGGCCTCGGTAAGGAAAAGCCGCTTGCCGACCTGTTCGACCAGCGGCAGGCCGATCTGCTCCTCGAGCTGCTTCATCTGCATCGACACCGCGGGCTGGGTCAGGTGCAGCTCGGTGGACGCGCGCGAGATCGAGTTGTTGCGCGCTACGGCCTCAAAAATGCGCAGGTGGCGCAACGTGATGTGCATGTCGACAAACCGTGGTGGCCAGAGGTGCACTGATCGTAGCAACAGCCCGATGCCCTCTGAGCCAAAGCACGCGGCGGTCAGCCCCTGGATGAGCGCGCCGATGACGCGCACCGCATCCGTGCAAGCGGACGCTGCACGAAAGCCCGGATGCATAAGTAATGCCGATGCTGGCTTCAGAAACATCGAGGATCTGCGCGGGCTTTCACCCGGTGGGGTGAACCAGCGCCGACCCTATCCTGGGTGCTCCGGAACTGCCGCGCGCAGCGGCCTCGACAGAATGCGAACCCTCGGCTTTGCCGCGCGTGGCAAACGCTCGCTGCTCGCTGCTCGCCGCTCGAGGCCTTGGCGGTGGCAGGAGTCGACGATGCGATGCCGATGCCGCGGGTAAGATGATTTTTTGCACCAAGCCCGAGCTGGTGCGCTGTAGCTACGACAGGATGACACTTATGGCAACCGCAGCAGGCAGCGCCGCCGTGCCGCAGGCACAAACCAACCCGGTGCGCAGCCGCACCGTTTGGGAGCAGCAGCGTGCCGCCGCGCTGGCCAACCCCGGCGCCTTCCACGGCGACATCGCCAAGCGGCAGATCCACTGGTTCGTGGCCGGCGCCGCTGGCACTGGGCACGCGAGCACGTCACCGCAGGCTTCGCCGGCCCAGGTCGCTGACTCGCCCGGCCAGCCGCACGGCGCCGGCGGCGAGGGCGCATGGCTCAGCTTCGACGACGCGTGCGGCCGCTGGATCGGCTGGGACGCGAGGACCTGCGCCGCGCTGACGGTCGACCTCGGCCAGGACTTCGAGCCCTGGGAGCGGGCCTTCAACGCCGACGATGCGCCGCACTGGAAGTGGTTCGAGGGCGGGCGCACCAACGCCTGCTTCAACGAGGTCGACCGTCACGTGCTCGCCGGTTTCGGCAACGAGGCGGCCTTCCTGTACGAAGGCGACCGCTGGGACATGTCGCAGGACGGCGGCCGCGGCGCACCGGTCGACACTTTG
>DASQFA010000453.1:0-2878 GCA_035633375.1 Rubrivivax sp. | reverse complement strand
GGCCGCGTTTTGCTTTCGACGCCCCAAGCCCGACAAGCTCCTGGCCTAGACCCCAGGGCGGACCGACGGCATCATGGTGGCGCTTTGGCGATAGAAGGCTTCGACCTTGCCCGTCAGCTTGATCGTCAGCGGCTTGCCCTTGCGGTCGACTGCACGGCCGGCCGGCACCTTGACCCAGCCCTCGCTGAGGCAATACTCCTGCACGTCGAAGCGCTCCTTGTCGTTGAAGCGGATGCCGATGTCCTGCTCGCACACGGCCGCCACGAAGTGCGGGCTGCCGGGGTCGACCGAAAGACGGTCGGGCAGTGGGGGCAGGTCGGCGGCGTCGGTCATGGGGCGCTCCTCGGATCGATGGCTTCAGCCCCGCATTCTGGCGGACCCGCCGCCGCCTTCAGTTCGCGGGCTTCGCGCTGCGCAGTGGCGCGGCCAGGCGGCGCTCGAAGTCGGCCGGCGCCACGTACTGCAGCACATCACGGCCCTTGGCATCCAGCACCACGGCCAGCCCCAGCGCCGGGTACAGCCAGTGCTCGAGCCGGTCGCCGCTGGCGATGCGCTCGGCCGGCGCGCCGAAACGCGCGCCCAGCACCTGTGCATCCAGTTGCGCCGCCGGGATGAAGCTCAGGCCCACCAACGGGCTGGCCGCCAGTTCGTCCATCGCGGCCTGCGTCAGCGCATGCTGGCGGCCACCCGATGCGATGGGCGTGCCGGGCAGGCGTTCGCGCCAGCGGGCCAGCGCCTCGGCCGGGCTGTCGAAGACCAGCAGCAGCCGGCCGCTCACACCGCCGGCCTCGAAGTTCTCCAGGTAGCCTTCGAGCACCACCGGGCCGTCGCGCTCGGCCATCAGCGCCAGCTTCAGGCTGTCGCTCCAGCGTTGCCGGGCTTGCGCCAGCGTGCTGCCAGGCAGGCTCAAGCCGAACACGCTTGCCTGGCCGGGGCCGGGCAGTGCCACCTGCCAGGGTGTGCCCGATGCGGGCGCCGCGCCCGTGGTGGGCTGCCGTGCGCCGAACATGTGCTGCAGCACCGGCACGAAGGCGATGAGCAGGCTCAGCACGCCGGCGGCCAGGGCGATGAGGAAAGGAGTTTTCATGAAAGGGGCGGTTCGTGTCGGCGCATGCCGGGTTCTCGGGAGTGGATCCACGCCGCGCGGTGCCGGTCTCGATCGACATGCGATGCCCCGGCACCCTAAACTCTGCCAGGCAGCGCAGCGCGAGGCCGAGTGTTGCCGCCGCGCCCGAGCGCCGATCGTTCCCACATCGCGCCCATGCGCATGGAGTCAGAGCATGAAGTATCGATCCCTGGGCAAGAGCCCGCTGCAGGTGTCCGAGCTGTGCCTGGGCACGATGATGTTCGCCGACCAGACCGACCTGGCCGAGGCGCGGCGCATCTGCGAGCATGCCCATGCGCACGGCGTCAATTTCATCGATACCGCCGATGTCTACTCCACCGGCGCCTCCGAGCGCATGGTGGGCGAGCTGATCAAGGCCAAGCGCCACGACTGGGTGCTGGCCACCAAGCTGGGTAACAAGATGTCGGCCCTGCCCAACGAGGGGCAGTACTCGCGCGCCTGGATGCTGCGCGAATGCGATGCCAGCCTGCAGCGCCTGGCCACCGATCACATCGACATCTACTACCTGCACCGCGACGACCACGGCATGAACCTGGAAGAGCCCCTGCGCGCGCTCGACGTGCTGCTGCGCGCCGGCAAGATCCGCTACTGGGGCGTGTCCAACTTTCGCGGCTGGCGCATCGCCGAGGCGGTGCACCTGGCGCGGGCGCTGCACATGCCCGCGCCAGTGGTGTGCCAGCCCTACTACAACCTGTTGAACCGCCAGCCCGAGGTCGAGGTGCTGCAGGCCTGCGAGCACCACGGCATTGGCGTCGTGCCCTACAGCCCCATCGCCCGCGGGGTGCTGGCGGGCAAGTACGCGCCGGGGCGCGCACCGGCCGAAGGCACGCGCGCCGGGCGTGGTGACAAACGCATGATGCAGACCGAGTTTCGCGAGGAGTCGCTGGCCATTGCGCAGACGCTCAAGGCGCACTGCGAGCTCAAAGGCGTGGCGCTGCACCACTTTGCCACCGCCTGGGTACTGGCGCACCGCGCCGTGAGTGCGGTCATCGCCGGGCCGCGCACGCTGGAGCAATGGACCTCGTACCTCGGTGCGCTCGACTGCCCCATCGACGCCGCCGACGAAGCCCTGGTCGACAGCCTGGTGGCGCCGGGGCATGCGTCCACGCCGGGCTACAACGACCCGGCGTATCCGTGGCCCGCACGCTGAGCTGCAGCATGAACGCCGTGCACCCGAAGAAGCTGCTGCTTAGCAAATGGACGGCGGTGCTGCCGGTGGGCAGGCAAAAGCATTTCCTGGTCTCGAAAGTGATCGAGCCCGAAGTGCCCGAAGGCAAGCTCGAGTGGGTGGAGATCGAGGCGGTGCACTCGGGCCGCGCGCGGCGCATCGGCTGGCGCGAGCTGCGCGACAGCGCGGTGTGGCGCCAGGGCTGGGTCTAAGCCGCGCAGCGGGCCATGCCGATGCAATCTCTGCCCGCGGGCTACCGCGCCCTCGTCATCGGTTCCAGCGGGGCCATCGGCGCGGCCTTCGTGGCGCAACTGCAGGCCGACCCACGCTGCGCGCTGGTGCAAGGGCTGCACCGCGGCTCGTCGCCAGCCATCGACTATGCACGCGAAGACAGCATCGCCGCGGCTGCCGCGGTGTGGCGTGACGCGCCGCCCTGGCAGCTGATCATCGTCGCCACCGGGGTGCTGCATGCCGCACCGCTGATGCCTGAAAAGCGCCTGGCCGAGCTGGCCTACCCGTCGCTGGAGGCGGTGTTTCGCACCAACGTCTTCGGCCCGGCGCTGGTGCTGCGCCACTTCGCGCCG
>DASQFA010000452.1:0-2741 GCA_035633375.1 Rubrivivax sp. | reverse complement strand
CAGCAGCGGGCAGCGTTCGATGGGCCGCGCCAGGCACAGCAGGCTGAGCAGCTCGTCGGCGCGGCCCTGCGCCAGCCTGGCCATGAAGTCGGCGCTGGCCGGTGCCACCAGCACCGCATCGGCCGCGCGCGTGAGGTTGATGTGCGCCATGGCATTGGCTTCTCGCGTGTCCCACTGGCTGGTAAGGACAGGGCGATTCGACAACGCCTGCATCGTCACCGGGGTGATGAACATCGCCGCCGCCTCGGTCATGACCACCTGCACGGTGGCGCCGTGGCGCTGCAACTCGCGCACCAGCTCGGCCGACTTGTAGCAGGCGATGCCACCGCTCAAGCCGAGCACGATGTGCCGGCCGTGCAGATCCAGGGGTTCACTCATGATGGCGCGCACTCTATCTCAATGCGCCGCGCCCCCGGCACCGCGGCTCACTGCGCGGCTTGCGCGGCACCGTGGCACTTCTTGAACTTCTTGCCGCTGCCGCACGGGCAGGGGTCGTTGCGTCCCGGCGTGGGCACGACGCGACGCGGCGCGTGGCGCGGCGCATGCTCGACCCAGTAACAGCGCAGGTCCTGTACGGCGATGCAGGCCTCATTCATCAGATCTTCGCGGCTCAGGGTGCGGCCCGGATAGCGAAGTTGCAGATCGGCCTGGAGTGCCGCGTCGTCGCGCAGCGTCAGCGCCTCGATCGCGCGCAGGCAGCCGTCGTACCAGGCGGCGTCTTCGCTGTCGGGTGCCGGATCCACCCAGTCCGCGGCAAAGGTGTCGATGACCTCCAGCACACCCAGCGCCCACACTTCGCCCAGGCGCGGCCAGTCCACCGCCTCCTCGGGCGAGAGCTTGCCTTCGGCCACGAGTTCATCGATCGCGTACTCGGTCATCAGTGGCGACAGGCGCAGTTCGTCGGGATCGTCGAACAAGGCCTGCGCATCCAGTTGCGAGTCGATCACCTGCCAGCGGCCGAGCAACGTGGCCATGGCCTGCTGCTGATCCTGCGGGTCGGCGAAGGTGCGCTCCCAGGCATCGCCCAGCAGCGTGGCCAGCCATTCGTCCGGCCAGGGCGCGCGCGGGCCGGCGCGCAACCCGGCCATGCAGCCGTCCAGCCATTCCAGCGAGACCCGCTCGTCGAAGCCGGCCAGGCGCGCGCAAAGCGCGTCGAGCGCCTCGATCTCGGCATCGCTGCTGTCGCGCGGCGTCATGCCGGGCCCGCCTTGGTCAGTGGCGGCTTGCCCCTCATGCGCGCGATGCCCTTGGCGTCGCCAGAGTGGGCTCGGCGCAGGGTCACATCGGTCATGCCGGCTCCTGGCACTGTGCGGACCCGTATCCTACACAGCATGACACTCGCAAACCCCGTCCTGCGCTGCCTGTGGCTGGCCGTTGGGGCGCTGGCGTGGGCCGGCGCGTGGGCGGCATCGCCGCAGGTGCTGATCTTCGGCGAGCAACACGACCAGCCCGACCAGCAGCGCCAGGTAGCCGCCGAGGTGTCGGCCCTTGCCGCCGCCGGGCGACTGGCCGCCGTGGTGCTGGAGATGGCCGAAGCCCGCCACGGCACCGCGGCGCTGCCGCGCGACGCCACCGAGGCGCAAGTACGCACGGCGCTGCAATGGCAGGGCTGGCCCTGGGAGGCCTATTCCAAGGTCGTGATGAACGCCGTACGCGCGGGTGTGCCGGTGCTGGGCGGCAATCTGCCGCGGGCCGCCAATCGCACGGCCATGGCCGACAACACGCTCGACCCGCGCATCAACGCCGACGCACGCGCGTTCATCGCCGACGCCGTGCGCAGCGGCCATTGCAACCTGCTGCCCGCGTCGCAGGAGCCGGGCATGGTGCGCATACAGATCGCCCGCGACCTGTCGATGGCCCAGGTGGTGGCGTGGGCAATGCGCGATGCGCCCGCGGATACGCAGGTGCTGCTGCTGACCGGCGCCCAGCACGCCTCGCGCGACCGCGGCGTGCCGCTGCACCTGCACAGCGGCCAAGGCCTGGACGCCGCGCGCGTGCATGTGGTGATCTTCGGCAACGGCGAGGACGGCCTGCTTGCCGACGAAAGGCGCGCGGCGATCTTCACACCCCAAGCCGACCATTGCGCGGAGCTGCGCAAACGTCTTGCCGGCGCACCGCTGCCGGCTGCAGCGGCGGCGTCGATGCCGGCTCGCTGAGCCGAAGCGGGCCGGCGCAGGCGCTGCGCCCTTCCGGTGGGCCTGATGCGGGTCTGCATTCAGCAACAAGGAATGCGCCTTCGGTACGAAGCGCGGAAAATCACGGTTGCCACCATTACGCAAGGCGTGCACCCGGGCCAACCCCGCGACGGCCAGCACGGCCGCAACAGGCAGCCTGCGCCACGTCGCGCGCAAGACCACTTCAGGCCCGCTCGGCCACCCAGGCCTGCACCGAATCGAGTGCGGCCGCCAACCGCGACGGGTCGGTGCCGCCGGCCATCGCCAGGTCGGGCTTGCCGCCGCCCTTGCCACCCACCTGCTGGGCGACGAAATTCACCAGTTCGCCGGCCTTGATCGTGCCCATGCGGTCGGCGGTGACGCCTGCGGCAAGCTGCACCTTGCCGCCTTCCACCGTGGCCAGCACGATAGCCGCGCTCTTGAGCTTGTCCTTCAGCTTGTCGAGCGTCTCGCGCAGCGCCTTGGCGTCGGCCCCCTGCAGCATCGCGGCCAGCACCTTCAGGCCCTTGACCTGCACCGCACGCGACAGCAGTTCGTCACCCTGCGTCGAGGCCAGCTTGCCTTTCA
>DASQFA010000451.1:0-5945 GCA_035633375.1 Rubrivivax sp. | reverse complement strand
GAGTGAGAAGGCCTGAGCGACGAAGCCGTTGTCGAACGCGACATCCAACAGCGTGCCGCCGTTTTCTCCATTGGCCGCAGTGTCGACACCGTAGCCGCTGCCCGCGCTGATTGACGCAGCGGCAATGTGCAAGCTGACGGGCGCTGCATGCAGTATCGGCACGGCGCACAGCAGCGTGCAGGCCACCAGGGCGGGAATATGCTTTTAACGCATGTTGCAGTGGGTCATGGCAGTGGGTCTCGGTTGTTCGACTTCGTGCCCCATAGAGGTCTGCAGGGCGTCGTGCACACTTTAGAATGCGATGCCGATCCACGGGTGTGCATACACCCCCCGGGTCACGCGCCCGGTGCCGTGCGTAATTGGCATTCACGTGTCGCTTGCCGCGCGTGCGTGATGGGCATCACGACGAACCATCGATCAACGACCGAGCAGCAATGCGGCCGCGGCTCCTGCGCCAGCCTCGGCTGCCCTGTATCACGTACCCCATCCACGACCAGTAGCCCAGTCCGAACGACACCTGCAGCGCAAACGCCGCCAGCGTGATCACCCCCGCCCGGTGCGCACGAAGTCGTGCGCCGCGAAGGTGTCAGTGCCTCAGGTGAGCATGTTCTGCGGCGCGTTCACCGGCAGGATGACGCCGAAGCCCGCCACGAACTGCAGCAGCATCGTCATGCCTGTCGCATGGGTGCCCGGCGTCTGCACCGCAGCGAGTACGCTGATGACGATAGGGAGCATCGTCGAAGCCAGCCTCTCGTTCATCCCGCGCGGGTCGGTGTCATGCCTCGATTGCAAAGCTCAAGCCCGCACGCGCCTGCAGCCGCCGCACCAGCGCCAGGCCCATGGCCGCACCGGGGGTCCACACGCCACCCCCGGCCATCGAGCGGTCGACCTCGTCGATCAGGCACAGCGCGCTTTCGCAGATGAGCTTGCAGGTCGAGCCATAGCCGGGATCCCGGTCGCCCTTGACCACGGCACGCAGCCGTTGCCCCTGTGCCGTGTCGCCGATGAAGAGCACCTCGTAACGGCCGCTCTCGCGCTCGTGCAGGCTCGGCCCCTGGCCAGGCTTGGGCAGGGCAAAGCGGCGCAGCAGCTTGCGCGCCGGAGCGAAGCCGAGCAGCGCGTTCTGCAGCCGCGAGTTGCGCGCCAGCGCCTTGGCGCGCTGCTCGCCGCGCTTGCCCTCGCCCGTGAGCATGCGCTCGTCGTAGACGAAGTCGCGGCCCCAGGGGTGGCCGCGCAGCGCGTGGGTGCGGTGCACGTTCTTGGTGTTGATGGCGGCCATGACGAAAGGCCCGGTCCAGGCCTGCGCCGCGTCGTCGTAGGCGGCGCTGTCACCCTCGGGCTGCGCCGGGCCGCGGAAGCCCGGCGTCAATGCAAAGGGGTCGGCCATGCTGCGCGCCAGTTCGGCGTCGCGGCCCATGGCCTCGACGGTGGCCAGCGCGCTGGCCATGGTGCCGCCCGAAAAGCCGCCCTTCATCACGCGCACGCGGCCGCGCACGCGCATCAGAGGCGCGCCGAAGCGGCGCTGCGCCTCGTCCTGCAGGAACACCACCCCCAGGTCGAAGGGGATGGAGTCGAAGCCGCAGGAGAAGACGATGCGCGCGCCGCTGGCGCGTGCCGCGGCGTCGTGCTGGTGGATCATCTGCGCCATCCAGCCAGGCTCGCCGCACAGGTCCACATAGTCCGTGCCGGCGTCGGCACAGGCGCGCACCAGCCCTTCGCCGTGGCGCTGGTAGGGCCCGACGGTGCTGATGATGCAGCGGGCCTGCGCCACCAGCGCGGCGAGCGAGTTCGCGTCCGAGGCATCGGCCTGCAGCAGCCGCAGTTCCGCTGGCGCCTTGATCAGGCTGCGCACCTGCGCCAGCTTGTCCAGGCTGCGCCCGGCCATGGCCCAGCGCAGGGCCTGGTCCACGCCGTAGGTGGTGTTCAGGTACTCGGCCACCAGCCGGCCGGTGAAGCCGGTGGCACCGAAGACGATCAAGTCGAAAGGTTTTTTCATGCGCCATCGTCGCATGCCACGGCGGCGCGTAAGCTGCGGCGCGATGCAAGAACAACCCGCATGGCTGGCCGCCGCCCGCGACCAATGGTCGTGGCGCGGACAGGCACGCCCGCCCTTTGCCGTGGTGCCGGGCCCGGGCCAGGTGTCGGTTTGGGATTTCCCGCGCCCGCCGCGGCTGGCCCAGGACGGGCGCGAGGTGCTGGTGCACTGGGGCGAGTTGCCGGTGGCGCGCACGCGCAGCGCCTGGCGCGTGCTGGAAACCGCGCATCCGCCCAGCGTCTATATCCCCTGGCAGGACGTCGATCGTTCGCTGCTGCAGGCGGCGGGCGGCAGCTCGTTCTGCGAATGGAAAGGCCCGGCGCGTTACTGGGACCTGGTGCACGGCGGCCTCCGACTGGCGGGGGTGGCCTGGAGCTACCCGCAGCCGCTGGCCGGGGCCGAGGCGCTGGCCGACTGTGTGGCCTTCTACCCCGCCGCGCTGCAATGCCGCGTGGATGGGGCTGCCGTGCGGCCGCAGCCCGGCGGCTTTTATGGCGGCTGGATCACGCCCGAGCTGGTGGGGCCCTTCAAGGGCGAGGCCGGCAGCTCGGGCTGGTAGCGCCTTGGCGCGCGGCGTGCGCGGCGCCCGGCCCATCCGATGCATCGGCGCGATGGGGCGGTTCGAACTTGTTATCCTCACCCTGCACGTCGTTCTGCCGGACGACGCCCGAACAGGTGCCCATGTCCGACACTGCCTCGATACCGAAAACTGGCGCAGCGACCTCGCCGATGGCGCTCGACGGCGTGCGCGTGATCGACGTCGGCACCTTTCTGGCCGGCCCCTATGCGGCGTCCATCATGGGTGAGTTCGGCGCCGAGGTGCTGAAGGTCGAACACCCCATCGGCGGCGACCCGGCGCGGCGCTACGGCACCCCCACCCAGCGCCCCGAAGCGACTCTGGCCTGGCTGAGCGAAGAGCGCAACAAGAAGTCGGTCACCTGCGATCTGCGCCAACCCGAGGGGGTGCAGCTTTTCCTCAGGCTGGTGGCCAAGTCCGACGTGCTGATCGAAAACTTTCGTCCCGGCACGATGGAAGAGTGGGGGCTGAGCTGGGACACGCTGCGCGAGGCCAACCCGAAGCTGGTGATGCTGCGCGTGTCGGGCTTCGGCCAGACCGGGCCGTACCGGCGCCGTTCGGGGTTTGCGCAGATCGCGCAGGCTTTCGGCGGGCTGAACTACCTGGCGGGCTTTCCCGGCGAAACCCCGGTGCTGCCGGGAACGGTGCCGCTGGGCGACTACATTGCCAGCCTGTTCGGCGCCATCGGCGTGCTCATCGCGCTGCGCCATGCACAAGCCACCGGGCACGGGCAGGTGATCGACGTCGCCATCTACGAGGCGATCTTTCGCGTGCTCGAGGAAATGGCCGCGGTCTATGGCCTGCACGGCAAGGTGCGCGAACGCGAAGGCTCGGGCAGCTTCGTGGCCTGTCCGCACGGCCACTTCAGGACCCGCGACGACAAGTGGATCGCGATCGCCTGCACCACCGACAAGATGTTCGAGCGGCTGGTGGTGACGATGGGCCGGCCCGAACTGGCGTCGGCCAGCCAGTACGGCGGCCAGCGCAAGCGCCTGGCCGAGCGCGACACGGTCAACCAGATCGTCACCGAGTGGGTCGCCTCGCTCGACCGCGAAGACGTGTTGAGAATGTGCCTCGACGAAGAAGTGCCGGTGGGCAAGGTCAACTCGATTGCCGACATCTTCACCGACGAGCAGTACCTGGCGCGCGGCAACCTGGCGCGTGTGCCTTGCGGGGAACTGGGCGAGGTCGTGGTACCGGGGGTGATCCCGCTGCTGTCGGCCACGCCGGGGCGCATCGACAGCCTCGGGCCGACGCTGGGCAACGCCACTGCCGACGTGCTGCGCGACCTGTTGGGCATCAGCGCCGAGGAAATCGCCCGCCTGCGGCAGCGGCGCATCATATGAGGCATGCGATGAAAACGCCGCGCCATGACCTGGAAGAGCGCCACGCGCGCAGCGTGCAGGGTCTTCCATTCAGATCGGGCGCGCCGGGCCGCTGCCAAGCGCTCACCGCGCAGCGCAGGGTCGTCCTATGAGCACCCATCCGCCCGACACACTGCCGCTGGCCGGCATCCGCGTCATCGATGCGGCTACGGTCATTGCCGCGCCGTTTTGCGCCACCCTGATGGGCGAGTTCGGTGCCGACGTGCTGCGCGACCTGTTGGGCATCAGCGCCGAGGAAATCGCGCGCCTGCGCAAGCGCCACATCATATGAGACATGCGATGAAAATGCCTCTCGATGCCCTGGGAGAGCGCCACGCGCGCAGCGTGCAGCGTCGTCCGATGGGCGCGCATTGCCGCTGCAAAGCGCCCACCCCGCGGCGCGCATCGCGCAGGGTCGTCCTATGAGCACCCATCCGCCCGACACACTGCCGCTGGCCGGCATCCGCGTCATCGATGCGGCCACGGTCATTGCCGCGCCGTTTTGCGCCACCCTGATGGGCGAGTTCGGTGCCGACGTGCTGAAGGTCGAGCACCCCGATGGCGGCGACGCATTGCGCCGCTTCGGCACGCCGTCCATCGGTGGCGACACGCTGACCTGGCTCAGCGAGTCGCGCAACAAGCGCTCGGTCACGCTCGACCTGCGTGCGCCCGCCGGCGCCGAGGTGTTCAAGCAGCTGATTGCCAAGACCGATGTGCTGTGCGAGAACTTCCGCACCGGCACGCTCGAGAAATGGGGCCTGGGCTGGGAGGTGCTGAAGAAGATCAATCCCGGCCTGATCATGCTGCGCGTCACCGGCTACGGCCAGTCCGGGCCCTACAGCGATCGCCCGGGCTTTGCTCGCGTGGCGCATGCGGTGGGCGGCATCGCCTATTTGGCCGGCATGCCCAGGGGCACGCCGGTGACTCCGGGTTCGACCACGCTCGGCGACTACATGACCGGCCTTTACGGCTGTGTCGGCGTGCTCATGGCATTGCGCCATCGCGACCGCACCGGCGAAGGCCAGTACGTGGATGCGGCGCTGTACGAATCGGTGTTCCGCTGCACCGACGAGCTGGCCCCGGCCTACGCCATGTACGGCACCGTGCGCGAACGCCACGGCTCGTCGCACAACGACTTCGCGACGCCGAACGGCCACTTCTCCACCAAGGACGACAAGTGGGTGGCGATCTCATGCGCGACCGACATGCTGTTCGCACACCTGGCCCAGGCGATGGGCCGGCCCGAGCTGGCGTCGTCGAGCACCTATGGCGAGCAAAGGACACGCCTGGCCCACAAGCACGACGTCAACGAGATCGTGCGCGACTGGTGCGGGTCGCTGACCCGCGACGAGGTGCTGGAGCGCTGCTACGCCACCGGCACGCCGGCCGGCCCCTTGAACAACATTGCCGACATCTTCGGCGACCGCCAGTTCCATGCGCGCCGCAACCTGGCGGCGGTCGATGTGCCGGGCACCGGCGAGACGCTGATCGCCCCGGCGCCGGTGCCCAAGATGTCCGAAACACCCGGCAGCATCCGCAGCCTGGGCCCGAAACTCGGCGCACACACCGACGAGGTGTTGCGTGAGGTGCTGGGCATGGGCGATGAGCAGATTGCCGAACTGCGCGCCAAGAAAGTGATTTGAGATGCACCTGCCAGCCCCCTTCACGCCCGCTGCGCTAGCGCCATGCCCGGCATTCTGAACGGGCTGCGCGTCGTCGAGGGCTCGGCGTTCGTCGCCGCGCCGTTGGGCGGCATGACGCTGGCGCAGCTGGGCGCCGACGTGATCCGCTTCGACCCCATCGGCGGCGGCCTCGACCACCAGCGCTGGCCGGTCACCGCGCAGGGCGAGTCGATGTTCTGGGCCGGGCTGAACAAGGGCAAGCGCTCGATCGCGGTGGATATCCGCCAGCCGCGCGGGCAGGAGCTGCTGACCCGGCTGATCTGCGCGCCCGGCGCCGATGCGGGCGT
>DASQFA010000450.1:0-5289 GCA_035633375.1 Rubrivivax sp. | reverse complement strand
TGGCGCTCGGAATGGTTCGGCAAGTCCGTCGAGCCGCCGACTTGGCATATGGCCGACGATGCGGTGGCGGCCGAATGCGATGGCATCCTGTTTCCCTCGCAGGCGCGTCATGGTGGAACCAATCTGTTCAGAGCTCCTATGCTCAGCCGATTCGGAGTCACTCCTGCTGGGTTGGCACCAAGCCTTGCGACAGCGCTTCGAACACCACCCGAATCCGTCGCGAAGTGCGCAGTTCGCGGTGGGTGACCAGCCAGATCGGGAAGCGCACCGGCGGCACGTCGTCGAGCACGCGCACGATGCCCGGCGTGTCGAGGGCGATTTCGTCCATCATGGCGCCGATGCCCATGCCCTGGCGCACCAGGGCCCAATGGGCCACCGAGTGGTCCGCGTAACAGCTGAAGTTGGCTTCGCTCAGGGGCAGGCCGTGTTGGCGCAGGTAGCCCAGAAACTGGCCCGAGCGGTCGGCGCCCACGAAGGGCATGTGGGCCGCCTCTTCGCCAGTGCGCGGGTGGCCGTGGGCATGGACCCACGCTTCCGATGCATAGAAGTTGGCCGCTGCCTCGCGGATCAACCGCGCAATCAGGTCGGGCTGTTCAGGCTTGACGTGTCGAATGGCGATGTCGGCTTCGCGGCGCTGCAGGTCGCTCAGTGCATTGGTCGAGATCACCTCGATCGCTATGCCCGGCTCCTGTTCGCGCAGCTGCCGCACCAGCGGGGGCAGCAGGTGCGCGGCGACGGCGTCGCTGGCGGAGACCGAGACCACGCCGCCCACGGCCTGCGAGCGGCCAGTGGCCGCCAGGCTCAGGGCCTCGGCCGCGGTGCCCATGGCACGTGCGTGTTCCAGGAGGTCCAGCCCGGTCGGGGTGAGCACCATGGCCTTTCCCACCCGCTCGAACAGGGTCACGCCCATGCGGAGTTCGATGGCGGCCACCTGGCGGCTCAGGGTGGGCTGGGTCAGGCCCAACTTGCGTGCGGCTGCCGAGAGCGAGCCGGTTTCGGCGGTTTCGAGAAATGCCCTCAACTGGTTCCAGTCGAGTCTATCCATACGTGGATGCATAAGTTCGCTGCAATTTACCGCAGTTCCGTACCGCTTTGCGCATGGATAGGATGCGGGCCTTGCCACTGCAAGACCGTTGTCCAGATGCTCATGCCGACTCCCACCGCCTGTCCGCCCGCCGACGCCGCCCCACTCACCCCGGCGAGTGCCTCTGCCGCGCGCAAGGCTCGCTTCTGGGACCGCATCGCACGCAAGTACGCGGCCGACCCGATCGCCGACATGGCGGGTTACGAGGCCACGCTGCAGCGTGTGCAGGGCCTGTTGTCGACTGAGCAGGACGTGCTGGAGATCGGCTGCGGCACCGGCACCACCGCGCTGATCCTTGCGCCCTTGACCCGACGCATGCTGGCCACTGATGTCTCGGCCGGCATGATCGCCATCGCCCGCGAAAACCTGGCGGCCCAGCCAATACCCCAGCTGAGTTTCGCGGTGGCCGACGCCGACGAGCCAGCGTTCGGGCAAGGCGCGTACGACGTGGCGCTGGCCTTCAACGTGCTGCATCTGGTGAGCGATCTCGACCGTGCGCTGGCGCTGGCAGTGCAGGCCTTGCGGCCGGGCGGCTTGCTCATTTCCAAGACGCCTTGCATCGCCGAGATGAACCCGCTGATTCCCCACCTCGCGCTGCCGCTGATGCGCGCCATCGGCAAGGCACCCCATGTGCTGTGCTTCAACGGGGGTGCGCTGCACTCAGCCATCACCCGGCAGGGCATGGAGGTCGTGTCGGTCGAACGACACGGCACCCGGGGCAAGGACATCCGGGTCTTCATCGTGGCCCGCAAGCCTCGCAAGCCAGCCTGAGTTTCCCCATCCCGTAGACGGACCTTGGTCCAGGCCAAGGTTGGGCGTTTGGTGGGCACTCTGAGCTGGTCGCAAGAGACCCACGTGAGCGACTGCTTCGCGGCGACTATTCGCAGAAGTCGGAGGCCCGTTTTGGGTCGGTGCCGGATCTATACAAACTCGATCGCGATGCGGCAGACCTGTCATTCGAACAAACATGCAAGCCTGGTCATGCGCTGACCTCGCAGCCGTCAACAATGCGCCGGATTCTCCCTGGCCAGTCAGTGCTCGGGCGGGATGAAGCCGAGCCCCGGCAGCTTGATCGCGTAGCCGGTGAAAATCGACTGGTCGTCGCTGATGTGCCGGATCCGCTCTTCTCCTGGCACCAGCGTGTCCAGGCAGAGGTTGCCGCCGATCGTCACGTCGCCAGGCGCCGGCCGCCATACCGCGCCGTACCCGACAGACGCGCAGACGCCGGTCACGAGACCCTGCAGGTCAAGGGTATCCGAGTCTGTGCAGGCGAACCGAGGCCGAGTCGCAGAATCCCCGCACGATGGCGGCAAGCCAAGCGCAAGAACGCGCATTGGCGCGCCTGACGCAAAGAGCATCCGGAAAGCGCTCGCGCTCGCCACCACGACTGGCACGGCTCGCAGCAACGGCGCCGCGCCGTCAAACGCCGCAACGTCAGGCGCCGAGCAACTCGCCGATATTCTTCAGATCCTCGATGCGGTCACACACGGCCTTGACCATCATCAGGAGCGGCGGGCCCATGAACAGCCCCCAGATCCCCCACAGCCAGCCCCAGGCGAGCACGCCGACGAAGATCACGACCGGGTTCATGCGGGTGGCGCGGCCCGTCAGCCAGGGAGTCAGCAGGTTGCCCTCCAGGGTGTTGATGAAGAGGGACCCCCCTCCGATCAACGCCGCCATGCCGAGGGTGCCGAACTGCAGGAAGCCTGCAAGCGCAAGGCCGCTGGCGGTGACCACTGAACCGAGATAGGGGACGAGGTTGAGCAAGGCGGCCGCAACGCCCCAAACGGCGGCATGGTCCAGCCCGATCCACGACAGACCCAGCCAGGTGGCCACGCCGACGAGCACGCTGGTGAACAGCTGAACCGTCAGATAGCGCTGGATCTGCTCGCTGATGTCGTCAAGCACCTGGATCGTGATCTTCTTCTTGCTGAAGGTGGGCCCGGCGATCTTGACCATCTTGCGGCGGAAACTATTGCCTGACGCCAGCAGGAAGAACGTGATGAAGAGCACCACCATGGCCTGTCCCACCAGGCCCACCAGACCGAGCGTGCTACCCCAGAGGTAGTCCTTGATGTTGAAGTGCGGCCGCTCGATCTGCACACGCGTGACGCCCTTGCTCGCCGCCGGCGCGGCTGAGCCACTTGCCTCGGCAGCCTCCTCGATCTTCGCCGCCGCCCGCTGCACTTTCTCGATGGGGCCCTCGACCGCGCCGGGCGCAGCGCGAACGGCTTCGCGCAGCTTCTGTGCCGCGTCGGGCAACGAGTCGACCAATGCCGTGGCGTCGTCGCTCAGCGAATAGAGCATCGACCCGAGGCTGCACACGACCGCGGTCAGCAGCACTGCTGCCCCGAACGCGCGCGGAATGTGCCAGCGCTGCATTTGCTCCACCGCGGGCGAAAGCGCATAACTCGCCATCACGCCCAGAAGCAGGGGAATGAATACCGCGCTGGCCCAGTGCAGCATGACGATGCTGAGCATGAGCGCGATGACCGCCAGCGACACGCTGCGCACGTCGATGGGCATGTGCAGATACAGTCGTTCCGGCTCGGGCTCGGGCTCGGGCTCGGGCGCAAGAGTTTCGCGAACGGGTTTGGCATCCGGCAATGGGTCGACTTGCATGGCAGTGTTTGTGGTGGTTGGCCCTGAAGTCTGTGCCATGGCGCCGCCCGAGCCAATCGGGTCAATCAGGGTGTCTGTGCGGGGGCATGCATTTTCCCGAGTGTCCCTTTTCGTCGTGTTCCTGATCCTGGCCAGCGCCGGCTTCGTGTTCGGCCGCAGCCGCGGGTCATGACTCTGGCGGCGTGACGGGGCCTGCCGCGGCGAATCGGCGAGGCAGGCTTGCGGTGTCACCCCGCAAGCGTTCTCGACATAGCCGCAGGCGCACCCAGCAGGCGGGCCGCGTGCTGACCACCAAGCAGCCAGCTTAGCAAGGAAAGATTCAAACACTACACCCCAGAAGACTGACTGGATTGCGCAGGATCAATCCGCATGGGCGTGCCGTTCGTCCGACGCCGCGAACGTGACTCGGCCGTACCCTGGACCAGCATCACCCCGCATCTGTGCCCCGTCAACACGGTTTCGTGAGGCGAACCGTATGCCGTCATCAAAGCTCAATCAATCCTCCCGTCGCGCACTATCCGAACCTTCTCGCACGCGTGCGCGCCTCCAGCCCGAGCGCGATGCGCGGGTCGGCGGCAGGGTCCGACTGCACGACGAGCCCGCCGCCATAGTTGCGCCACTCCTTCTCGACGCCACGGCGGAACTCCGCGTTCATGTTGAAGATGACGAGAAAGGCGACGATCAAGCCGATCGCCAAAGCCCAGGCCAGCCGCGTCAGGCGCAACAGCCCCTTATTGGCCGCAGCGAAGGCGCCGTAGAACCAATTGGCCACGCCCCACAGCAGAATTAGCGCGAGGATCCACAACACCTTGCCGAGCGTGCCGCGCCGGTCGTCAACCGCACAGTCGATCACGCTCCATATAGGCTGCACCAATGCCATGAAGAGCATCAGCAGCGCGAAGGCCAGCCCAAAGCCCAGGAGGGCAAGGGCGGCGAAGCCGGTCAGGGTCGATTGCATGGGGCGATTCTGGCTGCTTCTGCACCAGTCCGGCCACGAGGCGTATAGCCGGCCCCTCAACTGGACCCGGCGTCCATCATGGAAGCCAACGCAATCGCAGGTCATCGCGAGCCTTGGAACAAGGGAAAGAACGTCGGGCAATAGGCGCCGTTCAAGCTGAAGGACATTTGGGCGCTTTGACTGTCCGTTCCGACCCGATCGGCGCGGGTTTCGTTTGGCGCCAACTTCCTGGGTGCTTGGCGCCAGACCTCGTTCCCGGTTCTCAATGGCGATCGACAGAAGTCAGAAGTGAGGCGGGCGGGATGCAGGGTCGAGGAGGACCAACCGCACAGCACAGAGGTCTTCAGGTCTTCAGCTTGCGCCCCAGCGTCTGCTCGACCTTGGCGATCTTGGACTGCAGCCGCCCGGCCGGGCCGGCACGGTAGTCCACCTTCAGTTGCAGGGCGATACGCGGAAAATCTGCGGCCAAGGTCTCGAAGCAGCGGGTCACTACGGCCATCACTTCGGCCCATTCGCCTTCGAGGATCGTTCCCATCGGCGTCAGCTGGTAGGGCACGCCACTTCGATCGATGATGTCGAGGATGCGCGCCACATGGGCACCGACGCTTTCGCCCTGCCCCACGGG
>DASQFA010000449.1:0-4764 GCA_035633375.1 Rubrivivax sp. | reverse complement strand
TCGGCCAGCAGGTCGGCCGGCGGTGCGACCTGGTCAGCCAGCACCACCTGGTCGATGGTCTGTCCTGCCAGGGTGCCGCGCGCCAGCAGCGTGCGCGCCAGCCGTGCGCCGACGAAGCCGCCGCCGCCGGTGATGAGCAATTTCATAGCTTGTCTCCTAGTGAATTCTTGTACCGCTCAAACCAGCCGAGGCCTGCCGAAGTGCCTGCCGCCGACCGGTATTCGTAGCCGATATGGCCGTTGTAGCCCAAATCGTCGATCAACGCGAACCGGTACGGTGGCACAGTTCGCCCTGCACCGGGCCGTGGTCGGCCAGGCCGACGGCGAGTTCGTACCGATCGTGCTCATAGGCGAAGGCGAACTCCACCGCGCGAAAACCATCTCGTGCCGCGGTCGCAAAGGGCTCCATGAACGCATGCTCGCCATAAGTGAAGGACAGGTTGGCGGCGAAGCGCGGCATTTCAGCCCCGCAGCCGCTGCGTTGATACGCCCGTGCCAGCTATTGCCTGGTCGGCGGCATCGGCCAGACGTCGCGCCACTCGGAACAGAGAGTACCGACACTATTATGCGAATGATTCGCAATCGCGAAGATAGTCATTGGCCAGCGCCGAGCGGCTACAGCTGCAAGTCGTAGTCGATGATCAGCGGCGCGTGGTCCGAGAAGCGCTGGTCCAGGTAGATCTGCTCGCGTTGCGCCGTGGCCGCGATGCCTGGCGTGGCCAGGTGATAGTCCAGCCGCCAGCCGACGTTCTTGGCCCAGGCCTGGCCGCGGTTGCTCCACCAGGTGTATTGCTCGGGCTTCGGGTTCAGCTTGCGGAACACATCGACCAGGCCGCCGTCGGTGAGCAGCTGGGTCATCCAGGCGCGCTCTTCGGGCAGGAAGCCGCTGTTCTTCTGGTTGCTCTTCCAGTTCTTCAGGTCGATCTCGTGGTGCGCGATGTTCACGTCGCCCACCAGGATGAACTCGCGTTCGCGTTTCAGCTTCATCAGGTGCGGGTACAGCTGCGCCAGAAAGCGGAACTTCGCGGCTTGCCGCTCTTCGCCGCTTGAGCCGCTGGGAAAGTAGCAACTGATGATGCTGAGCTTGCGCTTAGGCGTATCGAAGCGGGCTTCAAGCCAGCGGCCTTCGGCGTCGAACTCCGGGTTGCCGAAGCCTGCGCTCACATCGCTGGGATCCCTCCGGCTATATAGGCCGACACCGGCATAGCCCTTCTTCTGGGCGAAGTGAAAGTGGCCGGCCAAAGGGCCCACCGTGTCAAGCGTGCCGTCCACATCCTCGGCCTGGGCGCGGACTTCCTGCACCCCCATACAATCGGCGCCCACGCTCCGTGCCCATTCGACGAAGCCCTTGCCGGCGGCCGAACGGATGCCGTTCAGGTTCAACGAGACGAGGCGGAACACGAAGGACCTTTCATGAGCATGCCGCCGCCATCCGAAGCCCTGGCCCGGGACTTCGTGCACTTTGCCGTGCGCTGCGGTGTGCTGCGCTTTGGCGAGTTCAAGACCAAGGCGGGCCGGCTTTCGCCGTACTTCTTCAATGCCGGGTTGTTCAATGACGGCGAAAAACTCGGCCGCCTGGCCGAATTCTATGCACGGCGGCTGCTTGAATCTGGACTGGCCTTCGACATGCTTTTCGGCCCGGCCTACAAGGGCATCACCCTGGCCTCGGCGGTGGCGGTGGAACTTTCGCGGATGGGCCGCAACGTACCCTTCGCCTACAACCGCAAGGAAGCGAAGGACCATGGTGAAGGGGGCCTGCTGGTGGGCGCGCCGGTGGCTGGGCGCGTGCTGATCATCGACGACGTCATGTCGGCCGGCACCTCGGTGCGTGAATCGATCCGCCTGCTGCAGGCGGCCGGAGCGAGACCTTGTGGCGTAGTGATCGCGCTGGACCGTCAAGAAAAGGCCACCGAGGGCGATAAGGATGTGGAGTGGTCGGCGGTGCAGTACGTCACGAGAAGGTTGCAACTCCACGTGGCTGCGATTGCGACGCTGAATGACTTGTTGCAATATCTAGAGTCGACCGATGATCCGGCGCTGCAGGTGTTTGCGCAACCGGTGCAGCGGTACCGCGATCGATATGGAGTCTGAATGCACTTGACGGCCGGCCGGCCTGTATCCCTGGCGATGTTTCTGCTGCTTCTGGGCAGCGCCACGCAATGTCTGCGAGCCCAGGGCAGCGCCACGCCGGCCAGCGCGGCCGGCATCTATACCTGCATCGACGACCAGGGCCGCAAGATCACCGCCGACCGGCCGATCCCCAGCTGCACTGCCAAGGAGCAGCGTGTGCTCAACAAGGACGGATCGCTCAGGTCGGTGTTCCCGCCGACCCTTACGGTGGAGGAGCGGGCCGAAAAGGACGCGCGCGATCGCAAGCTGGCCGAGCTGCGTGCGACGCAGGCCGACGCCGTGCGTCGCGACCGCAACCTTCTGGCGCGCTACCCCAACGAAGCCCCGCACCGCAAGGCGCGCGAAGCCGCACTGGATACCGTACGCTCGGCCATGCTGCTGACGGAGTTGCGCCTCCGCGATCTGGCCGCGGAGCGCCGCCCCTTGCTGTCCGAAGCCGAGTTCTACGAAGGCAGGGCGCTGCCGGCCAAGCTGCGCAGCCAGATCGAAGCCAACGATGCGTCGACCGCGGCGCAACGTGAGTCGGCACTCACCCAGGAAGCCGAACTGGCCCGCGTGAACCGCTTCTATGACGCCGAACTAGCGCGCCTGAAGCTGCTTTGGGCCGGTGCCGTACCGGGCTCGCTGGGGCCGATCATGGCGCAGTCCGCACCACCGGTGGCGTCGAGCGCATCGAACCTGAAGTCGTCGAACCTGCGCTGAGACCGGGCCGAGGCGGCGCCTGTGCACTGCCGAGTGCGGGTCGAAGGCCCGACCCAGGCCGTCAGGCGTGCCGAGCCCGCATTAGCCCAGCTTTCGCTTGAGCATCTCGTTCGCTTGCGCGGGATTGGCCTTGCCCTGGCTGGCCTTCATGACCTGGCCGACCAGTGCGTTGAAGGCCTTGTCCTTGCCCGCGCGGTACTCCTCGACCGACCTGGCGTTGGCGGCGATGACCTGGTCGACGATGGCTTCCAGCGCGCCGGCGTCGCTCATCTGCTTAAGTCCAAGTCTGTCGATATGCCGATCAACCACGACTGCGGCCAGTGCCCGAGATTCATCCTTCTGCGTAGCCGAGCTTGCGTGTCCGACGTGCCCAACTGTCCATAGGGCGTCCAACACCTGTCGTGCACCGTTGTTCGACACCGTTCCATCGGCCACGCGACAGATCAGCGTCGCCAGCCGTGCCGCCGCGACCGGAATCGAATCAATGCCGCGCGCCTCGGCATTCAGCCGCCGCGAGACCTCGCCCATCAGCCAGTTGGCCGCCAGCTTGGGGTTGCCGCAGGCGTCGCGCAGCGCTTCGTAGTAGCGCGCGAAGGCCAGGCTCTGCGTCATCAGCGCCGCATCGGCGGCGGCCAGGCCGTCGTCGCGCTGCAAACGCGCCGCCATGGCCGCTGGCAGCTCGGGCATGTCGGCGCGCACGCGCTCGATCCAATCCGGCGCGATCACCAGCGGGGGCAGGTCCGGGTCGGGGAAATAGCGGTAGTCGTGCGCGTCTTCCTTGCTGCGCATGGCACGCGTCTCGCCGGTGTCGGGGTCGAACAGCACCGTGGCCTGCTCGATGCGCAGGCCGTCCTCGATGCGGTCGATCTGCCACTGCACTTCGAACTCGATGGCCTGCTGCAGGAAGCGGAAGGAGTTCAGGTTCTTGACCTCCCGCCGCGTGCCGAGTTCGGCACCGGGCCGACGCACCGACACGTTGGCATCGCAGCGGAAGCTGCCTTCTTGCATGTTGCCGTCGCACACCCCCAGCCAGACCACCAGCGCATGCAGTGTCTTGGCATACTCCACCGCCTCGGCGCTGCTGCGCATGTCGGGCTCGGTGACGATCTCCAGCAGCGGCGTGCCGGCACGGTTCAGGTCGATGCCGGTCTGGCCGGCGTAGTCCTCGTGCAGGCTCTTGCCCGCGTCTTCTTCGAGGTGGGCGCGCGTCAGGCGCACCGAGCGCGGATGACCGGCCAGCACGAAGTCGATGCGGCCGCCTTGCACCACCGGCGTCTCGTACTGGCTGATCTGGTAGCCCTTGGGCAGGTCGGGGTAGAAGTAGTTCTTGCGCGCAAAGATCGACAGCGGCGCGATCGCCCCGCCCACCGCCAGGCCGAGGCGAATGGCGCGCTCCACGGCGCCGCGGTTCATCACCGGCAGCGCGCCGGGCAGCGCCAGGTCGACCGCGCAGGCCTGCGTGTTGGGCGCGGCGCCAAAGGCGGTGCTGGCGCCGCTGAAGATCTTGGACGCGGTGGAGAGCTGCGTGTGCGTCTCGAGGCCTATCACGACCTCGTAGCCGCGGATGAGCTTGGGTGCGGTCATCTCAGTATCCGGCCGGCGCGCGGAGGTGAAAGTCGGTGGCCTGCTGGAAGGCATGCGCCGCGTGCAGCAGTTGCGCCTCCTGCCAGTAGTTGCCGATCAGCTGCAGGCCAACAGGCAGGCCCGCTTCGCCAAAACCGGCCGGCACGCTCATGCCGGGCAGCCCGGCCAGGCTGGCTGGCAAGGTGAAGATGTCGGCGAGGTATTCGGCCACCGGGTCGGTCTGCGAGCCGATCGCGCGCGCCACGGTCGGCGCCACCGGGCCGGCGATCAGGTCGCACTGCTTGAACGCGGCCTGAAAGTCGTCGGCAATCATGCGGCGCAGCTTTTGCGCTTGCAGGTAGTAAGCGTC
>DASQFA010000448.1:0-2341 GCA_035633375.1 Rubrivivax sp. | reverse complement strand
CAGTTCTGCTTGACCCGGTGCTTGATCCTCGAACCACCGACGCGCCGGCACGCGAAGCTGGACAGATCGGAGACCACTTCGCCCTGGAAGTGGCCGTTCAACTTGCGCCCGAGCAAGTGCATGACCTCCTTGGCGCGCAAGCACAGCGTGCTGTGGCTGAGCAACCGGGGGTACAGGTCCCGCAGGCCTGCGGCGGTCTTGAACATCACGTCGTCGGAGTACTCGGCCTGTGCAGCCACCCCGTAGTACTGGCAGCCGTACAGCACGTCGTCCCGCTGCGGCACGACCCGGCTGGCATATCGGTTCAGGATTCGCCGCCAGTCGAGCTGGGGGAAGCGATGGGCCAGGCGCTGCACCGCGGCAAGTCTTCGATCCATGCGAAGACGTTGTAGGGCTGCGACCGGCTGAGCATCGACGGTGCCGCCGAAATGCGTCGGTCATGGGGGCTGCCTGCGGGTGAACCCTGATTCTCGGGCCGCTTCGACCCTTCCCGGAAACCCGACGCTCTTGGTCCTCGGCCCGGCGGCACGCGCCCCACCGAAGCTCAAGCCCCGGCGCGCTGCCTGGCTTCGTGCATGGCGTGCAGGCTGATCTTGCGCACTTCGATCTTGCTTTGTTCGATGTGGCTCTTCAGCAGCAGTTGCGCCACCTCCAGCTTGCGCTGGATGATGGCGCGCAGGATCTTGCCGTGTTCCTGGTAGGTGGCTTCGATGCGGTCGGCGCGCGTGAAGTCCAGCCGGCGCACGATGCGGATGCGCTCGGTCACGTCCTGGTGCACCTTGGCGATCTCGGCATTGCCGGCGGCGCTGACCAAGGTGGCATGGAAGCTTTCGTCGAGCGCACCCACTGCGCGCGGGTCGCTGAGCCTTTCGTGCGCGCTCACCAGCCACAGCGCCTTCAGCGCGTCGAGCGCGGGCGGGTCGTCGCGGCGCACGGCCAGCTTGGCGACGGCGTCCAGCTCGAGCACGACGCGCAGGTCATACAGCTGGTCGAGCCGGCCGAAGTCGATCGGCTTGACGAACCAGCCGGTCTTGGATTCCACCTCCAGGAAGCCTTCGTTGCGCAGCCTGAAAAGCGCTTCGCGCACCGGCGTGCGGCTCACGCCCGTGCGCTGGCCGATCTCGGCCTCGCTGAAGCGGTCGCCCGGGGCCCACAGGAAGTCGTGCAGCTCGGCCTTCAGGCGCGTGTACACCTGCTCGGCCAGGTTGGCGCGCGGCGCGGGCGTGTCGCCGGTGTCGATCGGCTTCATGCGCGCATCATGTCGCAAAGTGGCAGGCCACCTGGCGCTGCCCCAGGCGCACCAGCGGCGGCGCCTCGCGCGCGCAGCGGTCCTCGCCCTGCGGGCAGCGGCCGTGGAAGCGGCACACATGGGCGGGTGGGTCGATCGGACTGGAGACCTCGCCGCTGAGCTTGATGCGCGGGCCCTGGCCGGGGATGGCCGAGACCAGCGCCTGCGTGTACGGGTGGTGCGGCGCCCGGAACACCGCTTCCGACGGCCCCTGCTCGACCAGCTTGCCCAGGTACATCACGGCCACATGGTCGGTGAGCAGGCGCACCACGTTCAGGTCGTGCGAGACGAACAGGTAGCTCAGGCCGAGCTCGCGGCGCAGCCGCTCCAGCAACTGCAGCACCACCGCCTGCACCGACACGTCGAGCGCGGCGGTGGGCTCGTCCAGGATCAGCAGCCGCGGGCGCACGGCCAGCGCGCGCGCGATGCCGACGCGCGCTTTCTGCCCGCCCGAGAGTTGATGCGGGAAACGCTGCAACAACTCCGCCGGCAGCCCCACCTGCGCGGCCACTTCGTCAACGCGTGCCGCGGCGGCGGCACCGCGCAGGCCGCTGAGCAGCGCCAGCGGCTCGGCGATGGTCTCGCGCGCGGTGTAGCGCGGGTTCAGGCTGTCGGTCGGATCCTGGAACACCATCTGGATCGCCGCACGCTGCGGCAGCCGCGCAAAACGTGCCGCTGGCGTGGCGGCCAGGTCCTGACCCTCGAAGACGATGCGGCCTTCGGTGGCATCGAGCAGCCGCGCCAGCACACGCACCAGCGTCGACTTGCCGCAGCCCGATTCGCCCACCAGGCCCAGGCTTTGGCCGGCGCCGATGCTGAACTCGACATCGTCCACCGCATGCAGCAGCGCGCCGCGCCGCCCGGCCACGGCAAAGCGCTTGCTCAGCCGCTCGACCTGCAGCAGTGGCTCAGGCATGTGCTGGCTCCAGGGCGTGCAGCGGGTGCCAGCAGGCCACCGCGTGCACGGCGGCGGCATCCAGCGCTGGGCGCTGGCTGCGGCAGCGCGCGTCGGCACGTTCGCAGCGCTCGGCAAAGCGGCAGGCCGGCAGGTCG
>DASQFA010000447.1:0-3574 GCA_035633375.1 Rubrivivax sp. | reverse complement strand
CGCCTCCTGCCCGGCATCGATGCCGGCGACGCAGCCAAAGCCCATGTTCAGCTTCTTCAAGAAGAAGCCGCCTGCCCCCGCAGTGCCGGCCGAAAGTGACCCGCTTCCTCAGGATGCGAAGGCCGCGGCGCCGTCGCATATTGCAGCGCCAGCACCCTTGGCAACCGCGCATCCCGCCGCGGCAGAAGCGGCGGACCCGGCCGAGCTGGCCGAGCCGGCCGAACTGCCGGTGCCGCCGGCCGATGAGGCTCGCGACGGCTGGCTTCAGCGCTTGCGCCAGGGGCTGCGCAAGACGAGTACGGGCATCACCCGGGTGTTCACCGGCGTGCGCATCGACGAGGCGCTGTATGACGAACTCGAAACCGCCCTGCTGCTGGCCGACACCGGTGTGCCTGCCACCGAATACCTGCTCACCGACCTGAGGCGCCGCGTCAAGGCCGGCAAGGCGATCGAACCCGAGGCGGTGAAGGCCATGCTCATCGAAGCCATCGCAGACCTGTTGAAGCCGCTGCAGCGGCCCCTGGAACTGGGACGCGAAGCGCCGACCGTGATCATGGTGGTGGGCGTGAACGGCGCCGGCAAGACCACCAGCATCGGCAAGCTCACGCGTCACCTGGCGCTGGCCGGGCAAAAGGTGCTGCTGGCCGCGGCCGACACCTTTCGCGCGGCGGCGCGCGAGCAACTGCTGGTGTGGGCCGGTCGCAACCAGGTGGAGATCGTCAGCCAGCAAGGCGGCGACCCGGCGGCGGTGAGTTTCGACGCGGTGGTGGCGGGCAAGGCGCGCGGCTGCGACGTGGTCATCGCCGACACGGCCGGGCGCTTGCCGACGCAGGTGCATCTGATGGAAGAGCTGAAGAAGATCCGCCGCACCATCGCCAAGGCGCAGGCCGGCGCGCCGCACGAGGTGCTGCTGGTGGTGGACGGCAATACCGGGCAGAACGCGCTGACGCAGGTGAAGGCTTTCGATGCAGCGCTGGCTTTGACCGGGCTGATCGTCACCAAGCTCGACGGCACTGCAAAGGGGGGTGTGCTGTGCGCCATCGCACGCTGGTGCGCGCAGCAGGATCGGCCGATCCCGGTCTACTTCATCGGCGTGGGCGAGACGATGGCCGACCTGCAGACCTTCAGCGCGACTGAGTTCGCGCAAGCCATGGTGGCCTGAAGCAGGCCTCAGGCTGCGCGTCGCGGTGCTTCCGGCAGCATGTCGAGGTCGTCGAAGAAGGCCGAAGGCACCGGCTCCATGGACAGGTCCTGCGATGCCAGATCGCCCGCCGCCAGCAGCTCTTCCATCTCGGCCACCGGAATCAGCGGCATCGGGCGCGATGTCGTGGGCCGCGGCTGCGACACTGGGTTGCACACTGCGGCCGACCGCTCCAGCTCGGCACCGAACAAGGACCTGACGCTCGAGGCCGATGGCATCTTGTCTTCGCTCCACACCTGCACCAGGATGCCTGCGGACTTCAGCACCCGGGCCATGCGCTCATGGCGCAGGCGGCTGCGCTCGGTCTGGTCGGCAGGGCAGATGTCGATGACGGCGAGCACGCGCGAGCCGGCGTCACACACCAGCAGGTCGGCACTCAGGCTGCCCGCCCGGTGCATCCATTCGGCATGTGAGTACCGTGTCGGCACGCGCAGGAAGCGCGACAGCGGCACCTGCGCCAGCACCAGAAAACCGGGCAGCGAATTGCGCAGCAGGTCGTAGGCGCGGCGCTCGGCGATGGTCAGCACGCGCACGGCTTCGGGTGGCCAGCCTTGGACCGTGTCGAGTGCCTCGCGCTGCGCCGCGTTGCGTCGCGATCCGTTTTGCCGCCGGCGCCGCATCAGCAGTGTCAACAGCAGCAAGGCGGCGCACAAGACGGTGGCTGCGATCGGATCGGACAGGCCCATGGCGTTTGAAGCTAAAGAGGACAAGCCCCGACGCTAGGCCCGGTGGGCGGCTGCGTCAACGCGGCAAGCGGCGAAAGTCGTATCCAGGCGTTGCATCCGGCACGCGGCCAAAGCAGGATTTCGCGCCAGGTGCGCAATACTCCACGCAGCCTGTGCGGGCCGGTTCGCGGCACGGCGCGCCGGGTTGGACAGGCTCAGCGCGGGAAAGACTTCATGCCGCCGCCGCCACCCCCCATGCGCTTCATCATCTTCATCAGGCCGCCGCCTTTCATCTTCTTCATCATGCCCTGCATCTGCTCGAACTGATTGAGCATGCGGTTCACGTCCTGCACCTGCACGCCGGCACCGGCGGCAATGCGCCGCTTGCGGCTGGCCTTGATGAGCTCGGGCTTGCGCCGCTCGAGCGCGGTCATCGAGCAGATCATGCCTTCCATGCGCTTGACATCGCGCTCGGCGCGGTCCATGTCGGCGCCTGCCGCCTTGGCGCTGAGCTGGCTGGGCAGCTTGTCCATCAGGCCGGCCAGGCCGCCCATGTTCTTCATCTGCGACAGCTGCGCCAGAAAGTCGTTCATGTCGAAGCCGGCACCGCTGCGCACCTTGTCGGCCAGCTTCTGCGCCGCCTGCACATCGACGTTGGCCTGCACCTGCTCGACCAGCGCAACGATGTCGCCCATGCCGAGCACGCGCCCGGCGTGGCGCTCGGCATCGAAGACCTCCAGCCCGTCGATCTTCTCGGACACACCGGCAAACTTGATCGGCGCGCCGGTCACCTGCCGCACCGACAGCGCCGCGCCGCCGCGCGAGTCGCCGTCGAGCTTGGTCAGCACCACACCGGTCAGCGGCAGCGCGTCCTTGAAGGCCTTGGCGGTGTTGACCGCGTCCTGGCCCTGCATCGCATCCACCACGAACAGCGTCTCGATCGGCTTGAGCACCGCGTGCAGGTCGCGGATCTCGGCCATCAGCGCCTCGTCGATGCCCAGGCGGCCGGCGGTGTCGACCAGCAGCACGTCGAAATAGTGGCGCTTGGCGTGGTCGAGCGCGGCCACGGCGATGTCGTGGGGTTTCTGCTGCGGCGTGGATTCGAACCATTCGGCGCCGGCCTGGCGCGTGACTGTCTTCAGCTGCTCGATGGCCGCCGGCCGGTAGACGTCCACCGAGACGGTGAGCACCTTCTTCTTGCGCTTTTCGATCAGGAACTTCGCCAGCTTGGCGGTGGTGGTGGTCTTGCCGGCGCCTTGCAGGCCGGCCATCAGGATCACCGCCGGTGGCTGCGTGGCGAAATTCAACTCGGCCACCGGCTGGAGCGTGCCGTGCTCGTCGGTCTGGCCCATCGTGGCGGTGAGCTCGCGGTGCACGATGCCTACCAGCGCCTGGCCGGGCGACAGCGAGCCCGCCACGTCCTGGCCCAGCGCCTTGTCCTTGACGCGGGCAATGAAGTCGCGCACCACCGGCAATGCCACGTCGGCCTCGAGCAGCGCCATGCGCACCTCGCGCAACATGTCCTGCACATTGCTTTCGGTGATGCGGGCCTCGCCGCGCATCGTCTTCACGAGGCGCGACAGGCGGTCGGTCAGGGTGGAGGCCATCGGCATGGCGACCCCGGGGCGATGGGGCCGCGAAAGTACACTCTCGCGATGATTCTATCGTCCGCATCCGCCGGCTTTCCGGGCTCGTGGCTGGTGGCGCT
>DASQFA010000446.1:0-1826 GCA_035633375.1 Rubrivivax sp. | reverse complement strand
CGCGCCATTTGAGCCCGGCCGGAAAGCCCGCGCCCCCCAGCCCGCGCAGGCCGGAAGCTTCGAGCGTGGTCATCACCTGTTCGGCGCTGCGCGCACCGGCCAGGCATTCGGCGAGCACGGCGTAGGCGCGAACTCCCTCGTCGCCGCCCGGACCGACCGCGGGTTCGATCGGCTCCGGGCTGCGATCGCCGCGCTCGACCGCGGCCTGCACCGACTCGAGCGTCGCCTGCACCAGCGCACGTTGATGCACCAGCGCGGCAGGAGCCTGCTCGCACCGCCCGATGCACGGCGCGGCGACAACGCGCAGGTCCTTCGCCGCGAGCGACACCGGCAAACTGCCCAGCAATTCACTGCCGCCAGCCAGCTCGCAGGCGATGCCGGTGCACACACGAACGGTCAGCGCTGGCGGCGCCTCGAAGCGTCCATCGCTGCCTGGCCGCACGATGTCGAAGTGGTGGTAGAAGCTCGCGACCTCATAGACCTCGGCCACCGACACGCGCATCAAGTCGGCCAGGGCGCCGAGGTGGTCGGTGCGCAAATGGCCGAAACGGTCTTGCAGCCGGTGCAGGTGCTCGATCAGCAGATCGCGCTGCGCGATGGGCACGCCCGCCAGCGCATCGCGCACGGCACTCATCGCTTCCGCCGACACCGGCAGCGGCAGCCCACGCGGCTGCGAGCTGCGCCGAACCAGTTCGATCGGCGCCGTATGCTCGGGCTGGGGCGGGGCCTGCAATCCGAACCTCCCGTCAGCGCGTGCCGAACGGCCACATCACCGGCACCCAGAACACGGCCACCACGAAGAACCACAGCGTGAGCGGCAAGCCGAGTTTCCAGTAGTCGCCGAACTGGTAGCCGCCGGGTCCCTGGATCATCAGGTTCGGCGGCGTGGCGATCGGGGTCAGGAACGACGCCGCGGCGGCCACCGCGATGCTCATCAGCACCGGGCGCGGCGAGATGCCGAGTTCGAACGCGGCTGCCACGGCGATCGGCGCCACGATCAGCGCCGTGGCGGTGTTGCTGATCAGCTGGCCCAGTATCACCGTCAGCACGAACAGCCCGGCCACCAGCGCGCGCGGCCCGGCGTCGCCCACCAGCACCAGCAATTGGTGCGCCATCTGGTCGGCCGCGCCGGTTTGCTGGATCGCCGTCGACAGCGGGATCATGCCGGCCAGCAATACGACGGTGTTCCAGTCCATGCCGCGGTACGCCTCGGGCACGGTGACGACGCCGAGCACCACCATCAGGATCGCGCAGGTCACCCCCGCCACCGCCGGTGGCACCCAGCCGGTGGCCAGCAGCAGGACGAGCAGGCCCATCACCGCAAAGGCGCGCGGTGCCGTCTGGCCCAGCCCCTGGCTCTGGCGGCGGATCAGGTCCGGCGCATCGACCACCAACACCTGGGGCGTGGCCAGTTCCTGGTCCAGCGCCTGCCAACTGCCCTTGAGCAACAGGTGATCGCCGGCGCGTAGGGGCTCGGGGCGCGCGGGCAGGTCGATGCCGCCGCGCTGCACGGCCAGCACCATCAGGTCGCCCGAGGCCGTGACCATGCCGGGGAACACCGTCTTGCCGATGAGCGCCGAGCGCGGCGGGATCACGACCTCGGCCAGGCCGGATTCCATGCCGATCCACTGCCTGGCCGCGCCGGACTCGCCGCCTTCGGCGTTGGGGCTCAAGTGCAGGTCTTGCGCCAGTTGCGCCGCCGATGTGGCGTCGCCGCGCAGCATCAGCGTGTCGCCGGCCTGAAAGGTATCGCGCTGTGGCGCAGCGCCGGTTTCGGCCGTCTTCACGCCGACCAGCGCAATGCCTTCGTAGGCTTGCAGCGCCAG
>DASQFA010000445.1:0-6645 GCA_035633375.1 Rubrivivax sp. | reverse complement strand
GCGGTGGTGATTTTGACGAGCTCGACCTTGAACCGCGTCATGGTCGTGGAACTGGCGTTGCCGGCGCTGCTGCCCGGCTTGCTGCTGACGCTGCACTACGCCGTGCAGCTGACGCGCCCGCGCATGGGCTACGGCTCGGATCTCGGCGGCCGCCGCACGCCATGGATCCTGGGCGGCATGGCGCTGCTGGCGCTGGGTGGCTTCGGCGGCGCGCTGGCGACAGCCTGGATGGCCACGCATGCCGTCGCCGGCATCGCCTTGGCGGTGCTGTCGTATGCGCTGGTCGGCCTGGGCGTCAGTGCGGCCGGCACCTCGCTGCTGGTGCTGCTGGCCAAGCGTGTGGCCGAGCCGCAGCGCGCCGCGGCGGCCACCGTGGTGTGGGTCATGATGATCGTCGGCTTCGCCGTCACCGCCGGTCTGGCGGGGCACTGGCTCGACCCGTACTCGCCGACGCGTCTGGTGGCGGTTTCGGGCACGGTGTCGCTGCTCGCGCTGGGCGTGACCCTGCTCGCATTGCGCGGGATCGAGGGCCGTGCCACGCGCTCGCCCCAGGCGCAGCCGGCACCGATGCAGCGCGCCGACTTCCGCGCTGTGCTGCGCCAGGTCTGGAGCGAGAGCGATGCGCGCCGCTTCACGCTCTTTGTCTTCGTCTCGATGCTCGCCTACAGCATGCAGGACCTGATCCTGGAACCCTTCGCGGGCACGCTGTTCGCCTTCACGCCGGGTGAATCGACGCAACTCTCCGGCGTGCAGCACGGCGGCACGCTGGCCGGCATGCTGCTTGCTGCACTGGCCGGCCGGCGCGTGGCCGGTATCGCCTTCGGCTCGCTTCGCGCCTGGATGATCGGCGGCTGCCTGGCGTCGGCCCTGGCGCTGTTCGGCCTGGTGCTGGCCGGCGGCCTGGCGCCGCACTGGCCCTTGCGCGCCAACGTGTTCCTGCTCGGCTTGGCCAACGGGGCGTTTTCCATCGCCGCGATCGGCTCGATGATGGGCCTGGCCGGCGCCGGCCAAGGCGGGCGCGAAGGCACGCGCATGGGCTTGTGGGGTGCGGCCCAGGCCATCGGCTTTGCCCTGGGCGGCCTGTGCGGCGCCGCGGCCAGCGACCTGGTGCGCTGGATCGTCGGGTCGCCGGGCCTGGCCTACGCCTCGGTGTTCGGGCTCGAAGCGCTGATCTTCGTCGCCGCGGCAGGGCTGGCCATGCGCATCGCGCGTGTGCCCACGGCGCCGGAACGTACACGGCTGAATCCGGCATCCCCCGGTACGGCTGAACTGGGCACCATTTCCCTTGGAGGCACACGATGAGTACGACACAGGAAACCGGGATCTATGACGTGGTGGTCGTCGGCGGCGGCCCGGCCGGCGCCACCGCCGCCAACGACCTGGCGCGGCGCGGCCACTCGGTGCTGCTGCTCGACCGGGCCGGCCGCATCAAGCCTTGCGGCGGCGCCATCCCGCCGCGCCTGATCAAGGACTTCGTCATCCCCGACCACCTGCTCGTGGCGCGCGCGCGATCGGCACGCATGATCTCGCCGGCCGATGTCAGGGTCGACATCCCCATCGAGAACGGCTTTGTCGGCATGGTCGACCGCGAGCATTTCGACGAGTGGTTGCGCCAGCGCGCGGCGGACGGCGGCGCGGTGCGCCGCACCGGCACCTTCGAGCGCATCGAACGCACCGACGACGGCATCAGCGTGCTGCACTTTCGCGCCCGTGACGATGGCTTGCCGCACGAACACGCCGCCAGCGTGCGCTGCCGTTGCGTCATCGGCGCCGACGGCGCGCGCTCCGAGGTGGCCAGGCAGACGGTGCCGGGCGCCGAGGACACGCGCTACGTCTTCGCCTATCACGAGATCGTGCGCGCGCCGGCCGCCGACACGCCGGGCTACGACGGCACACGCTGCGACGTGTTCTACCGCGGCGAGTTCTCACCCGACTTCTACGGCTGGGTCTTCCCGCACGGTGACACCATGAGCATCGGCACGGGCAGTGCGGACAAGGGCTTCTCGCTGCGCAGCGCCACCGCGGCACTGCGCCGTTCCTGCGGCCTGGAGGGCCTGCAGACGGTGCGCCGCGAAGGCGCGCCGATCCCGATGAAGCCGCTGAAACGCTGGGACAACGCGCGCGAAGTGGTGCTGGCCGGCGATGCCGCCGGCGTCGTGGCACCGGCTTCGGGCGAGGGCATCTACTACGCCATGGCCGGCGGGCGCATGGCCGCCGACGCGGCGCACGAGTTCTTGCTCAGCGGCGACGCCAAGGCCCTGGCCGGCGCGCGCAAGCAGTTCATGCGTGCGCACGGCCGCGTGTTCTGGGTGCTCGGCCTCATGCAGCGCTTCTGGTACTGCAACGACCGCCGCCGCGAGCGCTTTGTCAGCATCTGCAAGGACAAGGATGTGCAACAGCTGACCTTCGAGTCCTACATGAACAAGGAGCTGGTGCGCAAGAAGCCGATGGCGCATGTGCGCATCTTCTTCAAGGACATGGCGCATCTGCTCGGGCTGGCCAGAGTCTGAGTGACCGCAACCCGCCACGGCTCGGGTGATGCGCACGGACCCTAGAATCGAAGCCATGGACATCCTCGGCAACCCTGGCTTGGCGGCCATCGTGGTGGCCGCCGTGGCCACGGTGGCGTTGATCGGGCTGGGCGCACTGGCCACCGATCTCGGGCCCTGGTACTACGGCTTGAAGCAGCCACCCTGGAAGCCGTCGGACCTGTGGTTCGGGCCGGTCTGGACCACCATCTTCACGCTCAGCGCCTGGGCCGGACTGCGGGCCTGGGCCGGCGCGCCCGAGGGTGCGCCGCGCTACGGGCTGGCTGCGGCGTTCGTGCTCAACGCCGTGCTCAACGTGCTGTGGAGCGGGCTGTTCTTCCGGCTGCGGCGCCCGGACTGGGCGTTGATCGAAGTCGTGCCGTTGTGGCTGTCGATCCTGTTGCTGATCGGCCTGTGCGCGCGCTACGACGCCTGGTCGCCATGGCTGCTGTTGCCCTACCTGATCTGGGTCGCGTTCGCGGCCTACCTGAACCTCGCCGTCGTGCGCCTGAATGGCCCGTTCTGAGCCGCCACCGTGCAAGCATCGTTGCCTCATCGAAAACCCTTGTGTCGCCCACCTCGACGAGGGTCTCCAATACGGCATCCGCATCCCGAACACGAATGCCACCGACCGTGACCCGCCGCGCCCTCGAGCCCGCCGACCTGGCACCCCTGTCGGGGTGCGCCGCCGAACTGGCCGAGGCCATTGTTTCGTTGTCCAGCGACATTGCCTTGGTGATCGATGAACACGGCGTGATCCAGAGCGTGGCGCAGAGCCCGACCGCACCGATCGTGTCCCACGCCGGCCGCTGGGTCGGCCGCCCCTGGATCGAAACCGTCAGCGGCGATACGCGTCGCAAGGTCGAGCTGATGCTCAATGACCTGAAGTCCGCTGGCCTGGCGCGCCGGCGCGAGATCAACGTGGCGGGCGAGAGCCAGGGCGAAGTGCCGGTTGCTTTTTCCGCGCTGCGCCTGGGCGAATCCGGCCCGGTGCTCGCGGTGGGCAAGGACCTGCGCACGGTGTCCGCCATCCAGCAGCGCTTTCTCGACGCACAGCAGGAGCTCGAGCGTGGCTACTGGCGCGCGCGCCAATCCGAATCGCGCTACCGGCTCTTGTTCCAGGTGGCCACCGATGCCGTGTTGACGGTGGATGCGCACTCCTTGCGCGTCATCGAGGCCAACCATGCGGCTGCCAACCTGCTGGGTGCCGGCACGGCGCTGGCCGGCCGCCCGACGACGGAGTTGTTCGACCGCTCGTCGCATGGCGCCTTGCAAGAGCTGTTGTCGAATTCGGGCCGCAGCGGCAATCCGGCCGAGATCCATGCGCGCATGCCGAAGACGCAGGCCCTGGCCGCCGTGTCGGCCACGCCCTTTCGCGCCAGCGACGGCTTGCGGCTGTTGCTGCGCGTGCGCTTTGCCGCGGGCCCGGAAGCCGGCGGCGCGGACATGAACAAGACCCTCGCGCTGCTCGTCGACAGCACGCGCGACGGCGTCGTCGTCACCGACTCCAGCGGGCGCATCCTCATCGCCAACCCGGCCTTTCTGGCATTGCTTCAGGGCCCGAGCGAAGAACAGACGCGCGGCCAGCCCATCGGCGAGTGGGTCGGGCGCATCGACGCCGACGTCGCCGCCTTGCTGGCCGGCGCGCATGAACACGGCATTGCGCACCTGGTGCGCTCCAGCCTGCGCCGTCGCGCCGGCCCGAGCATCGACGTCGATATCACCGCGGCCTTGCTGGCCGAAGGCGAGCAGGAGTGTTTCGGCTTCACCATCCGGCCTTGCGAGCCCAAGGCCGAAGCCCAGGCCGCCTGGCTGCAGGCGATTGCCGAACTCGATCAGCGTGTCGGGCAGGTGTCGCTGGCGCAGCTCATGGCCGAGTCGAAGCGCCTGATCGAACGGCGCTTCATGGCGGCGGCGATGACGCGCACCCAGGGCGATGCGGCTGCGGCAGCCGCGCTGCTGCATATCGCTGTCGAAGAACTGGTCCAGGCCCTTGCGCGCGATGACGCGGCAAGCGCCAGTGTGTCGGCGACGCTCGTGTAGGTATCCGCATGTCGAGCAGCCCTGCCTTCGGCCAGGCCGACATGACGAATTGCGAGCGCGAGCAGATCCATCTCGCGGGTTCGATCCAGCCGCACGGCCTGCTGCTGGTGTTGCGCGAGCCGCAACTGCGCATCGTGCAGGTCAGCCGCTCGGCCAGCCAGTTCCTCAAGCGGCCCCTGGAACTGTTGCTGCTGTCCCATCTGCATGAAGTCGGCAGCGATGTGGACGGCCGGCTGCGCGCCTTGCTGGCCGATGGCGACCTGCTCGAACCACAACCCTTGCGCTGCAAGATTGGCGGACAAGGCTTCGAGGGTGGGGCACATCGCAGCAGCGTGGACACGCTGGTGCTCGAGCTCGAACCAGTGGGCGTGCCGGCACTGGGCGCACCTGGCAGCGACATCGACTGTTCGTCGCTGGCGCAGCGTCTGAGCAAGGCGATTCAGCGCTTCAGCGAAGCCTCGTCGATCGGCACGCTGGCCGACGGTGTGGTGAAGTGCGTGCGCGACCTCGTCGGCTATGACCGTGTCATGGTCTACCGCTTCGACCCCGACGGGCACGGCAAGATCATCGCCGAGGCACGCGATCCCCGGCTCGAGACCCTGCTCGGCCATCGTTACCCGGCCACCGACATCCCGCAGCGCGCGCGCGAGCTGTACCTGCGCAACCGCGTGCGCGTGCTGGTCGATGTGCACTGCGAGCCGTCGCCATTGGTGCCCCGTCTGCTGCCTGGCGGAGCTGCCGGTCTGGGTGCGGATCTCGACATGTCGCGGTGTCATCTGCGCAGCATGTCGCCGATGCACCTGCAGTACCTGAAGAACATGGGCGTCACCGCCACGCTGGTGGTCTCGTTGGTACGCGAAGGCAAGCTCTGGGGCCTGATCGCCTGCCATCACCATGCGGCGCGCAATCTGCCCTATGCCCTTCGCGCCGGCTGCGAGCTGCTGGGCGAGGCCATCTCCACACGCATCGCGGCGATCGAGAACTATTCGCGTGCGCAGGTGGCGATCCAGGTGCGCAGGCTCGAACAACGGCTGGTCGAGGCCACGTCGACCGAAGGTGACTGGCGCCTGGCGCTGTTTCGCAACCCGCACACGCTGCTGCAGCCGCTGGACGCAACCGGCGCCGTGCTCTTTCACGACGGCGAAATCCTCACCTGCGGTGAAGTCCCGTCCACCCCTGAACTGCGCGCGCTGCGCACCTGGATCGAGCAGCAACCGGGCGAGGGCCCGGTCAGCACCGCCTCGGTCGGCACGGCCGACCCGCAGCTGGCCAGCCTCACGCCCACGGCCAGCGGCGTGCTCGCAGTGAGGCTGTCGTCGACGCGGCCTGACTTCCTGGTGTGGCTGCGCAAGGAGCAACTGCAAAGCTACACCTGGGCCGGAGACCCGAACAAGCCGATCGTCGACAACGACCCGCTGAAACTCTCGCCCCGGCGCTCTTTTGCCGTCTGGTCGGAAATCGTGCGCGGCACCGGCGCGCCGTGGACGCCAGCTGACCTGGCGCTGGCCACTGCCTTCGGCGATGCGCTGATCGACATCATCGTGCAGGTGCATGCGGTGCGGCTGCTCATTGCCGAGCACCAGTTGGTCCAGGTGCGGGCCATGGTGGCGGATTCGAAGGAAGCCGTGGTCGTGGCGGCGTCGTCGGGCGGGGGCTTCTACGCCAACGCCGCTTTCTTCAGCCTGGCCGGGCGCGACAGCCACGAGTGCGGCTCGCTGGACGAGATGGTCGCGCTGTTCGAGCCGAAGGGCGCGGGCCGGCAGATGCTGGGCCATGTGCGCGCCGAACAACGCTCTTGGCGTGGCGAGATGGCGCTGGCGCGGCGCGATGGCGCGTCCTTGCCGGTGTCGCTGCGCGCCGAGCCGGTGCCGGCGCGCGATGGCACGACACTCGGATTCATCTTCATCTTCGGCGACCTGACCCCCGTCAAGCAGGCCGATGAAGCGCGAGAACACCTCGAAGCCGCGTTGTCGCGCGTGGGCCGCGGTTCGCCGGCTGGCGACGGCGGCGACCTCATCGGCGCCATCATCGCCAATGCCGGCCTGGCGGCGATGGACATTGCCGACGGCGGCGC
>DASQFA010000444.1:0-2522 GCA_035633375.1 Rubrivivax sp. | reverse complement strand
TCGATGCATTGTTCGATCAGCCGGCGGTGCAGCCACCAACCGTCGCGGCCGGCCTCGTAGCAGGAGTGGACCTTGCACTGCGCGCTCAGGCCGCAGCGCGTACGGGCCTTGGTCAGGCACTCCAACACTGCGACGGTGTCGCCGGCGTCCACGGTGTAACGGCTCGGGCCGCGCCGGCCGTCGCTCAGGCTCAACTTCCACTTCTTTTCGGCCAACTCGAAGCTCACGAACAGCTCGCCCTGGCTCGCCGTATCCTTGCCTTGTGGGGTTGTCTGGGTCGTCTGCATTTCCGTCTCCTTCGTTCAGAGGTTTGGAAATTCCCGTTGTAGTCCAACGGGGTCGCCTGGTCAGTCCCACATAGCATCTTCCTGGCATCCCGTCTCTTCGAGGTCGCGGCGGAAGCGACGACAAGGTGGTCACCAGAGGGTGGCCACACAGAGATGTGCCCATACAGGCGGGTGGCACTCGGAGCGACCCCTACATTCCACCCGGTGTCCAGAACTCGCCGCCGCGGCCGCCGCTTCCACGCAGCCATTGCACCGCCCGGCCTGGCTGCTGCCCGAACCGCTGCCGCCGGTTCGATCGCTCCGGGTGAACCGTGCTGGTTCTTGAAGGGGCACTTTGCCTGAGGGTCGGGCTGCGCGTTCCGGCCAGCACATGCTCGGCCCGCACAATGCGACGGACCGAGCATGAGAAAACCATCCAAATCTCCCGCAGTGCTGGGCAAGCTGCACCCGCCACGCCTGGGCCGCGTGTTTGCCCGTGACCGCCTCTTTGCGCTGCTGGATGCGCTCTCAGACCACCCCGCCATCTGGCTGCACGGCGCACCGGGCGCCGGCAAGTCCACGCTGGTCGCCACCTGGCTGCAGGCGCGCAAAAGCAAGGTGCTGTGGCTGCAGGTAGACGCCGGCGACGCCGACCCGGCCACGCTGGTGGAGTTCCTCGACGCGCTCTTCGCCGCTGCCGCCGGCACCACCATCGATTTGCCAGTGCTGCGCGCGGACGACCTTGCCGACCTGGGCGCCTGGCTGCGCCGCCGCGTCCGCCGCGTGCTGCAGCAGTTGCCGCCGCCGTGGGTGCTGGTGTTTGACAACCAGCAGGAGCTGCCGGCCGACTCACCGCTGCAGGCCGCGCTGGCGCAGGTCCTGAGTGAGCTGCCGCTGGGCGTGCAGTGCCTGTTCATCAGCCGCGAATTGCCGCCCGCGGCTTTTGCTCGAGCGCTGGCACAGCAGCAGCTCGTAGTCTTCGACGCCGACGGCCTGCGCTTTGACGCCGCCGAGACCGAGGCGCTGGCGCAGTTGCATGGCCGGCCCGAAGCCGTCGCCGCATTGGCCAGCGCTCAAGGCTGGGTCGGAGGCATGACGCTGATGCTGCTGGGCACGCCCACCAGCACCACTGGGCCAAGTGAGCGCGCGCGCGAGCGCCTCTTTGACTACTTTGCCGAAGAAGTCCTGTCGCGGCTGCCGGACGATGAACTGCAGGCGCTGTGTGCCGTTGCCTACCTGCCTGGCAGCACGGGCGACATGGCGGTCGAGTTGAGCGGCTACCCGCAGGCCGGCGATGTGCTGGAACGGCTGGCGGCGCAGAGCCTCTTCACGGATCGACGCGAGGCTCAGTCTGGGGAAGACCCTTCCAGCATAGCTTTCGTCTTCCACGCACTGTTCAGCGAATTCCTGCGCCGCCGCTTTGAGCGCACGCACACCGCCGCCGAGCGCAGCGCCCTGGTGCAGAGGGCCGGCGCGCTGCTGGTTAAAAACGGCCAGGTCGATGCCGGGCTGCAGCGATTGATGGATGCCGCCTGCTGGCCCGACGTGGTGACGATCCTGCTTGACCGTGCGCCCGACTACCTGGCCCGCGGCCGCGTTGAAGCGCTGCGCCAGCACATCGGCAGCTTGCCCGAAGCGCAGCGCGTGCGGCTGCTCTACTGGCGCGGCCTTTGCGCGCTGGACACCGACCCTGCGGCGGCTTTGTCGGACCTGGAGGCCGCCTACGAACACAGCGTTCTTGCGACCGAAGCAGGCGCGGAAGCAGGCGCAGATGCAGGCGCCCAACTCGCCGTCGCCGCCGCCGCCGCAATCGCCCTGGTGGCACTGTCGCGCGTGAAAGATCTGGACCGCTGGCTGGCCGTGATGGACACGCACGTCGCGCTGGCCGCGCGGGTGCAAGCCGAAAGCGTGGAAGCCCGCATCGTCCCGGGCCTCTTGGCAGCCGTGGTGTACCGCGCACCGTGGCACCCGCTGGCCGACGCACTGGCGGCGCGGGCTGAACGGCTGTTGCACTGGGAGTCCGCCCCAGGCCAGCGCACGTTGCTCGGGTCGCTGGCCTTGCACCTGCTGTGGCGCGGGCAGGTGGACCGGCTGGAGCGCATCCTGCTGCGCATTGACGCACTCAGTGCGCAGTCGCAGGCGTCGCCGTTGACGCTGATGCGCTGGTGGAGCGTGGGCGTGCTTGTCAAGACCCTGCTCGGCCAGCACGAAGCCGCGCGTGCCGATGCCGACCAGGCGCTGGCCCTGGTGGAGCGT
>DASQFA010000443.1:0-10820 GCA_035633375.1 Rubrivivax sp. | reverse complement strand
CCCGCGACTACGCCATCGTCACCACCCACGGCCATGAAGTGGCCGAAATGGTGGCCTGCTTTGATGCCGACTGGAAGCACGAGGAATTCAAGCCGCATCCGGACTCCACCTTGATCTGGTGCCCCAACAACGGCCGCCAGCGCATCGCGCAGTTCATCGACGCGGCCCGCCACACGTTGTGGCTGCAAAACGAGCGCTATCAGGACCAGGTGATCATCGAGCGCCTGGTGCGCGCGGTGCGGCGCGGCGTGAAGGTGCACATCCTGGCCAAGCCGCCGCATTCGCTCAAGCCCGACAAGCTGATCGAAGGCGTGGGCGGCCTGCGCATCCTGCAGGACGTGGGCGCCAAGGTGCACACCCTGAAGCACCTGAAGCTGCACGCCAAGATGCTGTGCGCCGACAGCCGGCGGGCCATCATCGGCTCGATCAATATCGCGCCCGGCAGCTTCGACGACCGGCGCGAGCTGGCGATCGAGACCGACGACCCGGTGGCCGTGAAGCGGCTTGAAGAGGTGGCACAGCACGACTGGGACAAGTCGCACCCGCTCAACCTGAGCGACGCGGCGTTGCTTGCCGACCTGAAGAAGCGTGAAGGGCTGGATCCGGACAAGTTGGTGCTGTACGAGGACATCGAGCACTTCGGCTACCACCACAACGGACATCAAGCCAAGCACGACGGCAAGCATCAGCCCCGCGCGGACAAGACCTGAGGTAGCGCCTTGCGGCAGTGATTCATCAAGACATCAACGATCTACCTGGAGAGAACAATGGCTTCCCGTAAACCCAAGAACCCCGAACTGGCCGCAGCGGCCGGCAACCTCGCCGAGGCGGCGCAACATGTACGCCAGGCGGTGAACCAGAAGGTCGACCAGATCGAGGCGGCCGTTTCGGCCGAAATCGACAAGGCGAAGCAGGCGGCGAAAGGGAAGCGCGGGCGTGCCGGGCGGCGCTTCGACGCGATGCTGAAGAAGGCCGAGGCCCGGCTCGACAAGGCCACCCGCAAGGCCAGGAAGTCGTTGCAGAAGGCCGTGCGCAAAGCTGACGAAAAGCTCGAGGCGGCGAAGAAGGCGACCGGGACGCGGCTGGGCGAACTCGGCAAGGCCATCGCGGCGCCGGTCAAGGCGCCTGTCAAGACAGCGCCGGCGAAGAAGTCAGCTGCGCGCAATGCGCCGGCCGGGAAGGCCGCAGTCAAGGCGTCTGCGGCAACAGGCAGATCGGCATAGCGTCCTGCCCGGAAAACATCGATTCAATTCAAGGGGGACCCTGCCACATGGCACAGATGCTCGGATTCGAACTGGACTTCTGGGATTACGCCACCTTCGCGACGCTGGCGCTGTGCGTGGTCGCGCTGGGGTTCATCTGGCTCTTCCTGGCGGGCCTGCCGGGGCGCATCGCGATCGGGCGCAAGCACCCCGAGGCCGAGGCCGTCAAGTACCTCGGCTATGCCGGGCTGCTGCCCACCGTCTACCCGTGGATGCAGGCGCTGATCTGGGCCTTCAAGCCGACCGACATCGTCGACATCCGGCGCTTCCCGCGCGAGGAGGCGATTGAAACCGACAAGGAGATTGCGCGACTGCGCGGCGAGCCGTCCACGATGCGCACGGCCGTGGCCGAGTCGACGGAGCAGGCCGAAGTGGACCGGCTGGCCCTGCGCGAAGGCAAGCCCGCGTCCGCGGCGGGTGAAGGGCCGCCATGATCGCCGGACTAGTCCTCGTCTTCGGCTACATCGTCCTGGTGTGGCTGGTCTTCTTCAGGTTCCACTGGCTGAAGTTCAGCATCCCCTGGGGCGTCGTCTCCGCCTTCGTCGGCGTGCACCTGCTGATCATCTTCCTGATCGGCCTGCGCTTCATGACGCCCTATGCGACCGAAGCGAAGATCATCCAGCACACCATCCAGCTCACGCCGCGCCTGCCGCAGCCGACGCTGCTGACGGCCGTGTTGGTCGAACCCAACGTGCCGGTGAAGAAGGGGCAGCCGCTGTTCCAGTTCGACCGCCGCATGTTCGAGTACCAGGTCAGCCAGCTCGAGGCCCAGCTCGCCAAGGCCAAGCAGAACGTGCTGGTGATGCAGGCCGACGTGCAGGTGGCGGCGCAGAAGGTGATCCGGACCAAGGCCCAGTTGCAGTTTGCGCAGTACCAGCAGACGCTGTCGACCAACCTGGCCAAGCAAGGCGCCGGCCCGGAAGAGGATGCGCAGAAGTGGGTCGCCCAGGTGGCCGCTGACCAGGCCGCCATCAAGGAGGCGCAGGCTGAAGAGCAGCGCGCCAAGCTGAACCTCAACTCGCAGATCAACGGCGTCAACACCACCGTGGCCACGGTGCAGGCCGAGCTCGACCAGGCGCGCTTCTATCTCGAGAACACGCTGATGGTGGCGCCTGAAGACGGCTACGTCATCAACCTGCAGGCGCGCCCGGGCATGGTGGCGGGCGATCTGCGCATTGGCGCCATCGCCTCGTTCGTCTGCGATGCCGACCGCTACCTGCTGGCCACGTTCTTCCAGGAAAACCTCAAGTACGTGAAGCCTGGGCAGGCCGTCGAGGCGGCGATCGACCTGTACCCTGGGCAGATCTTCACCGGCAAGGTGCTGGCCATCTGGCAAGGCAGCGGCGCCGGGCAGATGCTGCCCAGCGGCGTGGTGCCCAACTTCCAGGCAGTGCCCACCGACAGGCCGCAGGGCCAGTTCGCGGTGGCGATCAAGCTTGACGACCCGGACCCGTCGAAGTTCCCGATCGGCACGCAGGGCCGCGCCACGATCTATGCCAATCCGGACAGCCTGTTCGTCTACCTGCGCAAGATCGGCATCCGCGCCTACACATGGTTCAACTGGGTCTACCCCTTCTCCGGATGAACGGGCACATGTCGCCTGCGCGTGCCGTGCGATGGCTGCCAACACCGGCCGCGCTCACGCTGGCCGCGCTGATGCTGGCCGGCTGCGCGCTGAGCACACCGCCCACGCACACCGAGGTGGTGGCGCAGGCCCTGCCGAAGACGACGCAGATTCCACCGGCGTGGAAGTCCGAAGCCCAGCCCGGCACCGTGCCCGGCGGCTGGGTTGCCACGTTCAAGGACCCGCAGCTCGACGCCATCGTCGCCGAGGCGATCGCCCACAACACCAACCTGCGGGTGGCGGCAGCGCGCGTCGAGGTGGCGCAGCAGAACGTGATCGTGGTCGGTGCGGGCATGCTGCCGAAGGTGGGTGCCCAGCTCGGCGCTCGGTCCACCTACGACCGCGACTCGGGCAGTGCGCAGGGCGCGACACTGGGCTACTTGGGTGTGGCCTGGGAGATCGACGTCTGGGGCCGGCTGCGCGCACAGCGCGACAGCGCCGAGTACGGTGCCGAGGCCGCCGCGCTGGACTATGCCTGGGCGCGCGAGTCGCTGGCCGCGCTGGTGGCCAAGAGCTGGTACCTGTGCGTCGAGACCCGGCAGTTGCTGGCACTGGCCGAGGACGCGGTGCAGATCTATACCGAACTGCTGAAGCTGGTCAACATACGCCGCAGCGCGGGCAAGGACTCTGACCTGAATGTGGTCGTCACCACGGCCAAGCTCGAGACCGCCAACGGCAGCGTCGAGGCCGCGCGCCGCGGCTACGGCGAGGCGCGGCGGGCACTCGAGGTGCTGCTCGGGCGCTACCCGGGCGCCGAGATCCAGGCCGCCGCCGTGTTCGGCTTCCTGCCGCCGCCGGCCGGGGCCGGCCTGCCTTCGTCGCTGCTGGAGCGGCGCGCCGACATGGTGGCGGCAGAGCGCGTGGTGTTTGCCGCCTTCCGCCAGCAGGAGTCGGCGCAGCTCGCGCTGCTGCCAAGCTTCGCGCTTTCGCTCAACGGCGGACGCTTCAGCGACCTCGTGACCTCGCTGTTGCGCCTGAACCCCTGGCTGGCGAGTGCTGCCGTGGGCATGTCGATCCCGATCTACGAAGGCGGCGCGCTGAAGGCGCAGGTGGCCATCGCCACCGCGCAGCAGGCCGAGGCCGTGGCGCGTTACGGCAGCGTGGCGCTGAACGCCTTGCGCGAAGTGGAGGATTCGCTTGCCAACGAGAGCCTGCTCGCGGCGCAACTGCCGATGGACGAACGGGCGCTGCAGGCGCGGACAGATGCGGTGCGCATCGGCACGCAGCAGTTCGTCGCCGGCCGGCAGGACCTGCTGTGGGTGGCCGAGCTGCAGACCGGGCAGCTCGCGAGCCAGGACGCCCTCATCCGGCTGCGCAGCGCGCAACGGGCCAACCGCATCCGGCTGTACCAGGCGCTGGGGGGTGGTTTCGGCGCCGGGCCAGAGGTTGCAGCGGCGGCCCTGCCACATGCGCAGTGAGGTCTGACGGGGCTGGCGATGCCTGCTGACAGCACCGTCGAAGCCGTTCGCGACACGATCCACCAAGGCGCCGCGTTCGACCGGCCCTTCATCCTGCGCAACCTCGCCGCTACGGTGCTCGCCTGTGCGGGGCTCGTCGGCAACAGCTCGACCACCGTTATCGGTGCGATGCTGGTGGCGTCGCTGACCGGGCCGGTCATGGGCATCGGCCTCGCACTGGTCGATGCCGACAACCGCTTGCTGCGAAGGTCTTTCGCGACGCTGCTCGGAGGCGCGCTGCTGGTGCTGGCCACCAGCGCCTTGATCGGCCGTGCCGTTCCCGACGCCCCACCCACCGAAGAGATGCTCATGCTGACGGCACCGCGCCTGATCGACCTCGTCGTCGCACTGGTCGGCGGCGCGATCAGCGCCTACGCTGTGGCCTCACCACGGCTGAGCTCGGCGATCGTAGGCATCGCGATCGCCGTGACGCTGGTGCCGCCGCTGGCGACTGCGGCCCTGCTCGGCTCGCGCGACCACTGGGCGCTGGCGCATGGGGCGTTCCTGATGGCCTTCGTCAACATGGTAGCGATCCAGGTGGGCGCGTCGACGGCGCTGTGGCTTTGTGGCTTGCGCAGCAGTGCTCGGCGCGTAAGTTCATCGCTGGGTGCTGTCCTGCGCCGCGAGACGGTGAGCCTGTTGGTGATGGTGTGCCTGGTCGTCACGCTCGGCGTGCATGGCATGCGTCTCATAGCCGAACAGCGCTATGAGGCAAGCGTGCGCGATGTCCTGCTGGCCGCCATCGCGCAGCAGCCGCAGGCGCGCCTGATCGAGGTGTCGTTTGCGCCGAGCGAGGGCGCTCGCGCCAGCGTGACCGCCGTGGTGCGGAGCCCGTCGCGTTTCACACCGGCCGAGGTCGCCGCCATCGGCCGCAGTCTGCCGCCGGCACCCGACGGCTCGGCACCGCAGTTGCGGCTGCGTCATGTCGAGGTCGACGTGGAGGCCGCGGGCGATTGAGGCCCGGGTGCGCGTGCTCAGCCGGGTCCACGCTCAGGGTGCGGCGGGTGGGCGCCCTGTCGCCAAGGCCGCGTCCGCCAGGCTGGCCAACAGGCGCTTGAACTCGACGTTGTTGCGCAGCAGCTCGCGGCCGGTGGCGATCAGCTGGTCCACTTGAACGGCGTCGAGCGCGAAGCTGGTGGGAATCTCGTTCAGGAATCGCCGCAACGGTCCCTCGGGCACGTCCTCGAAACTCAGGCGAATGAAATACGACGAGACCGGGCGTTCGGGCGTGGAGAGCTGGCCCGCCCAGCGCTTGAGGGCCTGCTCCGTCTGCTGCAGCGTGGCCACGTTGTAGCGGTGCAGCTGGATGTTGGTGACGGCGTTCAGCGTGGCCTCGATGCCCGGTGCCTCGCGCGTGGCGCCGATGCCTTGCGGCGTGTCGGCCGAGGCGTTGACCGAGAGGATGGCGATGCGGCGCGGCGTGGCAATGCCCAGGCCTTGTAGGTATTGCTTCGCACCGCCAATGAGTTCCACGGTGTCGAGCATGGCGCGCAGGCCCAGGTTGTCGGTGATGCCGCCGTCGACGAACTGCGCGTACTTGTGCGCCACCCGGTTCTCGAACGCGGTGTCGCCGTGCACGATCATGGCCAGGTTGGGATTGTCGTTGTCGTGCTGCCGCGCCGCTTCCAGCCATGGCGGCAAGCTCCTGGCGCAGCCGCCGAAGTTCTGCACCACCACCGGGTCGAAGACCACCGGCACGGCGCTCGACGCGGTGACGGCACGCGCCAGCGGGAAACTCGTCAGGTCCGAGCACAGCAGGTTGAAGTAGTCCTGCACGAAGGTGAAGCGCGCGCCCGAGCTCAGGTCGGAGGTGTTGATCAGGATCAGCGGTGCGTCCTTCCTGATCAGATCGGCAAAGGTGGCGTCGCCGAACAGCGTCTGCTGGTAATAGGCCACCGCCATCTCGGTGCGGCCGTGGCTGCTGAACCAGCGCAGCGGGTTCAGGAAGCCGCGTAGCAATGCGGCATCGATGTCGCGTCGCAGGAAGCGCTCTTCGAAGTCGACGAACAAGCGCTCGCCGTAGAGGCCGTAGTAGGCCGAAGTGAAGCTGCCGCCGGAGACCGAACTGATAACGCTGATGACATCGAGCAGGGTCCTGTCCTGGCCGTTCAGGCGCACGCGCGTATCGCGCAGCTCCTGCATCACGCCATAGGCCAGCGCCGCGGCGCGCGTGCCGCCGCCCGAGAAGGCCACGGCCAACGTCAGCTCGTCGGAGCGCTGGTCGAGCTTGCGGGCGAATTCAGCGAGCGAGTAGCCGGGCCGGCCCTCGCTGGGCAACAGCGGCTTGTTCTCCACTACGCCATAGGTGGTGCAGGCGCTCAATACCAGCGCCAGGCCAAGGTCCAGCGCCGCGCGCCCCACCGCATGAAGTCCCACTGCCAAGCTGCACCTGCCTTCTTCTCCTCCCGCGCCCGCGGAACAACACCGCAGAGCGACTGGCCGACACTGTACGGGAGCTGAGGGCCATGGCTGCGCGGCGCCTTCGGTCGCTGCAAACGGCCGCTCGATGGCGGAGCCCGGTTCGAACGTCTTCGGGCACGAGGATCTGCTGGTTCCCGACTGCTCATCCGGCCTGGCCGGTGGACGCATCGCCGGCCGGCAGGATCGACTCTGGGTGGCCGAGCTGCAAACCGTGCAGATCGCCAGCCAGGACAACCTGATCCGGCTTCGCAGCGTGCAGCGGGCCAATCGCATCCGCCTGTACCAGGCGCTGGGGGGTGGCTTCGACGACACGACTGAGGTGGCGGCACAGGCGATGCCGTCTCGACAATGAAGAGCGGCGTTGAATCGGGTGCGCACTCTGCCTCCAACGGGCTTCGCCAACAACGGATGTAGACCTTGACTTCATTTCCCAGTTTCTCCTTGCATTCAACTCCATGTCGAGTTTGCGTGAGTAGGCTGCAGGGGGCCGGCGTTCATGGTCAGTTGTCGAACGTCGAAGTGCGCCGCGCATAGAGGCAATCAACCTAAACCACTGCTCCAGAGCTGTCGCTCCGACTGAGCATACGAGCATCAATGTCAGCTTTCCGTCCACCAATTCGACATGTTGACCGGCGGCTGTGGGTCGACATGTTGCGGTCGCTGCCGCGAAGACCGGCCGTTCAATCTGAGCCGGATCGAATGACGGCTGTCAGCGTCGGCGGCGAACTGGTAGCCGCTGTGCGTAACCCGCGTCAGCGTGGTGGCAATGGGGTCCTCGGCGTAGGTGAAATCGGTGGAGCGCACCAGCACATCCGGCGCACCGAGTTCCGCGGCGAAGTGGTGGAACATCAGCACGCGACGGCAGAGGCGGTGGGTGCGTACCTCGAAGCCGCTGCGAGCGCGCGAGAAGGGATCCTGGCGGGCCGGCCATGAGCGAGTGGCGGCGAAGCTTGCCTGCGCCATACCCCGTTCTGCCGTTTGTGTGCCTGAAGGTTCGAAATGGCCTTCGCCGTAGTCGAACAGCAGCGTGAACAGCCAACCGGTGGCCGCCAGATCGCTCGCCGCGTAGCAGGGCATGCTGTTGCCATAGCGCACGGCCTTGATGTACCGGTTGGCGGCGCGCTGTGCGGGTGTTCTCAGCCGTTCCTCGATGCGCCCGGGGTCGACGTTGGCATCGTCCTCCTGCGCGTACTCGAAGACCATGGCGTGGCCCCTGTCGTCGAAGCTCTGACAGATCAGCCAGGAGAAGACCTGTTGGGGGTTGTCGGGGTTGCTGATGCGGCTGCCAGCCGTCAGGCCGTAGACCGAGGTGAGGTTGTCGCGGGTGGTCGCGCGCCAGTGGGTGTCGCCATCGCGGCTGCGCGACCAACGCTCGATGCGGGCGAAGAGTCCTTGCGCATCATGTTGTGGCCCATCAGCCGGTTCATCAACCCCTGCGGCTGGTGCGAGCTGAACACCTCGGTCAGCTTCTCCAGCTCGACGATGTGGGCGCGGCGCGTGAACAGCGTGGCGCCGAGCTGTGGCACGTAGGCGATCGGGTGCTCGCGCCGCATCGCCGCCAGCGCAGGGTATGGGTCGCGCCAGAAGGCGGCGGGGTCGATCTCGACATGCGGCGCGTTGCTCATGGTGCGGTCCCGGTCGTGAACACGAACCGCATGAGCATACGGCGCAGGCACTGGAAATTGGCAAGCCGAACTTTCACGGTCGTCGTGGTTGCCATCAGCGCAGCCACAACGCTTGGCGAATGGGCCGGTTTGCCGTCTCTGGGCCGCACCTCGCTCATATCGGCACCGCCAGATTGCCACCCCGGTGGCCGCCACGCCCATGGCCGGACCGCCTCAAACCTTGTCTCAACGGAGCGCTCGCAGCGGCTCAACAGCCGCGCCAGTCGATGCGCTGTTGTCAAGTCTGTCGCTGCGGCGCCGGACCTCTTGGAGGCTGCATGCCCGTTCGCAGCAGCCGCTGCGCCAGCTCAGCTGTCACCGCCGCAATGGCGGACCTACACGATCAGGCGAACTGAAGCTCGATCTTGCCAGCGCGTCGTCGCACCGGGCCGACGACGATCTTCACATCGTGGCCCAGCTTCGTCACCAGTTCCAGCAGCTTGGCTTCGCTGACGCCGCGGAACTGCCCGCGGGTAATGCGGGAGACCTTGGACTGGTCGATCCCCAGCAACTCGGCCGCGTCCTGTTGGGTCAGTCGGCGCGCCTTGATCGCCCTGGCGATCTCGGCCGCAAGCTGCGACTTGCGCTGCATTTCGGCGGCGTCGGCATAGCCCAGGTCGGCATAGACGTTGGTGCTGCCTTCTTCGATCGTGATCGCGGTATTGCGGGTCATCAACGCGCTCCTTGTTTGGCCTGCCAAGCCTCGAAGTCCTGCTTCGCGGCCTTGAGTCTTGCATGGATCAGATCCATGTCTTCCTTCGGCGTCTTAATGCCGCTCTTGGACTTCTTCTGAAAGCAGTGCAAGACATAGACCCATCCGGCGAACTTGACGGTATAGACGGCACGGTAGGTGTTGCCGCGATCATCTTCGACCACCTCCAGCACGCCGGCCGAACCGAAGCCGGTCAAGACCTTGGCATCCTGGTGTTTGCCGCCAGCCTGTGCCAGGTCGATGGCATGGCCGAACAGCTCCTTGACGTCTTCCGGCATGGCATCCAGATCGCGTTTGGCGGAACCCACCCACTTCAGCGGCTTGCGGGTCTGCTTCGACATCGCCGACATTATGCCAGTTTGAACATACTTCAGTCAATTGGAGGCAACGATGCCGGCCTTCGCCCTGGTGACTGTGGCGGCATCGCAGTCGATGCCGAGCGCACGCCTCCTGCCGGTTGCCCACTGCACAAGCATGCTGAGGTGAGATGCCCGGAAGCTGCCAGTGGCGAGCGACAGCTGATGGCCGCTGGCGGGTGCTCCGGCAGACGAAATCAACGGCACTTTGCTGACGTTCAAGACCTTGTCTCTGACAGACCGGTTTGGAGCGGGCGGTTCCGAGAGCCGGCCTTCATCTGTCGGCCATCAGCGGGCACTCCCGACCGTCCGGTTCAGGCGCCCAGATCGGAAGGCGCCACAAACGGCAATATCGGTGCGCCGCTCGGATTGAGATCGCAAAGAACAACAGTCTCGACATGAGCATCGCACGCAAGGCATCGCTCGTCGGCGCCGAGTGCACCGTGTCCTTCCGGTAAGGCGGCTTGAATTGTGCTGAGGGGGTCGTAGGTCGCTGGGAAGATCTCCGGGGCGGTCAGGCAAGCCGAACTTCTCGGATGTGATCCAGTTGTCCGCACAGCGGGTGGCGCTGTCGGCGGCCACCGGACAGACCGTTTCACCTGAGGCCTTCGTGCTGATCGCGCGGCCCGGTGTTCGGCGGGCGCCCACTGCGCACCGCGTCGACCTGTTGTCCGCCGATCAGGTCGTTGCGCTGGTCCGGCGCAGGGAGGCGATTCTCGCGGACCGGACCGCTCCGCGGTACGCGGCGGAGGCAAGCCACTGTCAAAGGTGCGCGTTCAGGAGCCAGTGTGAGGGCGCTGACAGATCGCGGCGCAATTCACCGGACGGCTGACTCGGCAGACGCTGCACGGCAACGACGTCATGAACGACCCGCCCTCCGAGCCAATGACAGCTGAGGTGCGGACCTGCAGATGGAGTCACCAGGGCTTGATCACGTGAAGGGACATGCTAGAGTTTTGCCGTGCCCGCCAACGGGTTCGGCCAAGTGACAGGAGCTCATCTGTACTTACCTATGATCATGACGTCCCACCCGAATGGAGGGGAACGTGACGGGAGATAGGAAAAGTCAGAAGGGGCGGAGCGAGCAACGACGCGGGTTGCGGCGCGATTTGCATGTGATGATCGACCACATGTGATCTCGTTTCACGGCGTCTGAGGACGCCTGGCAAGCCCCTGTTTTTTTGCTTCGTCAGAAGCCCTCTGTTTCGAACAAAACTGCACACGGACCATGAACCTTGTACAGTTTTGCAGCGGGGTCTTGCCGCGAGCAGCGTGGCCGCCAATTTCTCTGGTGCGTTCAACTGCCCGGTCAGAAGATAGGTTC
>DASQFA010000442.1:0-2123 GCA_035633375.1 Rubrivivax sp. | reverse complement strand
GGCAAGGGCAAGGTCATGACCGGCGAGCAGGCGCGCTGGGGCTACGAGAACCTGGCGCTCGACCAGAAGAAGCTCGACGCGCTGGGCTTCGCCGGCGTGATGCGTCCGATCAGCACGTCCTGCGCCGACCACCGCGGCGCTTCGGTTGCGCGCCTGCACACCTGGGACGGCAGCAAGTGGAACTTCAGCTCCGACTGGATCGAGGCCGACCAGTCGATCATCAAGCCGATGATCAAGGCTGCGGCGGACAAGTACGCGGCAGAGAAGAAGATCACTCGGCGCACCGCGGAAGACTGCCAGTCCTGAGTCGCTGCGCGACTCAGGACGTTCGTCCTGCATGCACGACGCCCTCCCCTTCCCCTCCCTCCAGGAGGGAGGGGTGGATTGGCACCCCCAACCCCCGCCAGGCAGGGGCGGGCTCCTACGGAGCCCTCATCGAAACGCCGCGGGCGGCGTTTCGATGAGTTCAAAGGACCGGTCATGTCGAACATCCTGCTTAACGTCAACGGGATCGAAGTCATCTACAACCACGTCATCCTGGTGCTCAAGGGCGTGAGCCTGCAGGTGCCCGAGGGCGGCGTGGTGGCGCTGCTGGGCGGCAACGGTGCGGGCAAGACGACCACCTTGCGCGCGGTGAGCAACCTGCTGGCTGGAGAGCGCGGCGAGGTCACCAAGGGCAGTATCGAGCTGCGCGGCGAGCGCATCGAAAAGCTCTCGACCTCGGAAATGGTGAACCGCGGCGTGATCCAGGTGATGGAGGGGCGCCACTGCTTCGCGCACCTGACGATCGAGGACAACCTGATGGCCGGCGCCTACACGCGCAAGGACGGCAAGGGCGCCATCGCAGCCACGCTGGAGAAGGTCTACAACTACTTTCCGCGCCTGAAGACACGGCGCACCAGCCAGGCGGCCTATACCTCGGGCGGCGAGCAGCAGATGTGCGCCATCGGCCGGGCGCTGATGGCGAACCCGAAGATGGTGCTGCTGGACGAGCCTTCGATGGGCCTGGCGCCGCAGATCGTGCAAGAGGTGTTCGAGATCGTCAAGGATCTGAACACGCGGGAAAAGGTGACCTTCCTGCTGGCCGAGCAGAACACCCACATGGCGCTGCGTTATGCCGACCACGGCTACATCATGGAAAGCGGCCGCATCGTCATGGAAGGTGCCGCGAAGGACCTGCGCGAAAACGAGGACGTGAAGGAGTTCTATCTGGGCATGGGTGGTAGCGACCGCCGCAGCTTCAAGGACGTGAAGAGCTACAAGCGCCGCAAGCGCTGGCTGGCTTGAGCGGGCCATGACGCAAGACACCGGCTTCGCCGCGCCGCCGTTCAAGCCCGACGAGGCGCTGCAGCGGCTGACGCGCGAACTGCGCGACCTGGGCTTGACGCCACGCGAAGGCGTGTTCGAGCGCCGCGGCCTGGCCATCGCCCGTGTGCACATCGACGGCGCGCAGCTGGCGGCGGCCATCGTCAGGCGCCCCAGCCGCGCCGCCCCGCAATGGCAAGCGCGCAGCCTGGGCAGCAGCGCCGCGGTGCGCGACTTCACGGCCGAACTGAAACAGGCGTTGCAGTCATGGGGAGACCGCGATGAGTGAATACTTCGACGCACTCGAGTCGCGCGACCCAGCGCTGCGCGAAGCGGCGCTGCTGGCGGCCTTGCCGGCGCAGATCGCGGCCGCCCAGGCCACAGGGGCGTTTGCCGAAATCCTGCGCGGCACCGATGCGGCGGCGGTCGACTCGCGCGACGCCCTGGCGCGGCTGCCGGTGACGCGCAAGCACGAACTGCTGGAGCGGCAGAAGGCGCAGCGCAGCCGCGACCCCTTCGGTGGTTTTTCGGCCATCGGCTGGCGCACGCTGGGTGCGCAGCGAATGGCGCGGCGCGTGTTCCAGTCGCCCGGCCCGATCTACGAGCCCGAAGGCCATGCCGCCGACTACTGGCGTTTCGGCCGCGCGCTGTTCGCCGCCGGCTTTCGCGCCGGTGACCTGGTGCACAACAGCTTCAGCTACCACCTCACGCCGGCCGGCTCGATGATGGAGACCGGCGCGCACGCCATCGGCTGCAGCGTCTTCCCCGGCGGTGTGGGCAACACCGAACTGCAGCTCCAGGCCATGCTCGAACTGCGT
>DASQFA010000441.1:0-2916 GCA_035633375.1 Rubrivivax sp. | reverse complement strand
GGATTGAAACCTAGCATTACACGTGCTCGAGAATTATCTACGTAGGCATCGCCCCTCGACAACGGGGGGCGCGGATTGAAACTCTTCGATCTCGTCCTGTTTGTTTGCGTCCACTGGCATCGCCCCTCGACAACGGGGGGCGCGGATTGAAACGATTAGCGGGTCTTTCCATGCGCAATGCTCGGAAGCATCGCCCCTCGACAACCTGACTATTAGACATGCTGGACACGTGAGATTTTTTGCGCTACTGTGCGCGGCATGGTCATCGCCGGCAGAGACTTTAACGATGAGGTCATAGCGCGCATCCGCGAAACGGTGCGCAGCGGCGTTGATCTGAGCCGAGGTGCGTTGGCACGCATGGTGTGCGGCTGGTTCGACTGGCGGCACGCCGACGGGCGGCCGAAGGAGATCAGCTGCCGCATTGTGCTCAACAAGCTTGAACGGCGTGGGCTGATCGAGTTGCCGGCGGCGCGCGAGGTGAGTTTCGTCGCGCGCAGGCCACGGCCGGCCGAGCCCATGCAGTGGCCGCAGATCGAGGCGGGGCTCTCGAAGCTGGGCCACATTGAACTGGTGGTGGTCAACGGCGACAAAGCGTTGTCGCGCCAGTGGCGAGCGATGATGCAAGCGCACCACCCGTTGGGCGACGGGCCGCTGTGCGGGGCGCAACTGCGCTATTTGATCAGAAGCGAGCAAGGGATTCTGGGAGGCTTGAGTTTTAGCGCGGCGGCATGGCGCCTTGCGGTGCGCGATCAGTGGATCGGCTGGAGCGATAGCATGCGCGAGCGGCGGCTGAGCCAGGTGGTGGGCAATACGAGGTTTCTGATTTTGCCCTCAGTACAAGTGAAGAATCTGGCCTCGCACGTGCTCGGTTTGGCCGTCCAGCGCCTGGCCGGCGATTGGCAGGCCCGCTATGGGGTACGCCCGGTGTTGGTGGAGAGCTTCGTGGATACCAGCCGCTACGAGGGCACTTGCTATCGGGCGGCGAACTGGATCGAACTGGGTTTGACCGAAGGGCGCGGCCGGCAGGACCGCGGCCGCAGCGCGCAGCGGGCACCCAAACGCGTGCTGGCTTATCCCTTACAGCGCAATTGGCGCAACATCCTGAGCGCGCCGCTTGAGTGGCCGCGCATTGTGCCCCATGCCCGCGTGCAGCCACCGCTCGACTGGGCGGAAGAAGAGTTTGGGCGCTGTCGCCTGGCCGCGCCGATGAGCCAGCGCTTGCTCAAGATTGCCCGGGTATTCGCGACCCGGCCGCTGGCCCAGATTCCTCAAGCCTTTGAGGGCGATGGTGCGGCATGCAAAGCGGCTTATCGCTTTTTTGCCCATGAGGACACCCACATCGAGACCTTATTGCAGTCGCATTACGCGGCCACTGAAGAGCGCATTGCAGAGCAGCGCGGCGAGTTCATTCTGGCGCTGCAGGACACCACTAGCGTGAACTACAGCAACCTCGCCCAGACGCGTGGCTTGGGGCCGATCGGCACCCAGGTCGACGGGGCGCAGGGCTTGCATCTGCACAGCACCCTGGCGGTGAGCACGCAAGGGGTGCCGCTGGGCTTTCTGGATGCGCAGTGCTGGGCCCGCGATCCGCAAGACTTCGGCAAGAACAAGCACGGCTTGTCCATCGAACAGAAGGAGAGCTATCGCTGGCTCAAGAGCTACCGGGCGGTAGCAGCGGTTCAAAAGCGCTTGCCGCAAGTGAGCCTGGTCAGTGTGGCCGATCGGGAGGGCGACATCTACGAGCTGTTCGCCGAAGCTGCCCAAGATCCCCAGGGGCCGCACCTGCTCATTCGGGCCACGCACGACCGGGGGATCGTTGATCAGGCCGAGCGGCTGTTCGAAACGATTCAAGGCCAGCCCATCGCCGGTTACCTGCATGTGCAACTGCCGCGGCAGAAGGAACGTGCGCCGCGCGAAGCAAAACTGGCGATTCGCTTTGCCACGCTCATGCTGTGCCCGCCGCAGGGCAAGGGGCACTTGCCCACCATCGAGTTGCAGGCCGTGCTGGCTCTGGAAGAGGATGCGCCCGAGGCAGCCGAGCCGATCGATTGGCGGCTGCTGACCACGCTAGCGGTGGACAGCTTCGAGCAGGCGATCGAGAAGGTGCAATGGTATGGTCAGCGCTGGAACATCGAGGTGTTCCATCGCACACTCAAGAGCGGCTGCCGCATCGAAGACCGGCAGTTGCGCGATGCCGATCGGCTGGAAGCCTGCCTGGCCATCGACATGGTCGTCGCCTGGCGCATCTGCTACCTGGTCAAGCTCGGCCGTGAAGTACCCGAGGCACCCTGCACAATCTATTTCCCGGACGATGAATGGAAGGCGTTGCTCGCCTATAGAACCAAGGATCCGGTCGCGCCCAGTGAGCCGCCGTCTCTGCACCAAGCCATACGCATGGTTGCCAAACTGGGCGGCTTTCTGGGACGCACGCGCGATGGCGATCCCGGCACTGAAGTGATGTGGCGCGGCCTGCAGGCGCTCGACTTGATTACCGAGACATGGCGGGTCATGAGCAGCGGCCCATGATCGTGGCCGCGTAACATCACCTCATCCCGTCGCCGCACACCCGGGTCAGCCCGACCGGCGATCCGCTGCGCACACAATCAGCACGCCGCCGTGCAGCGCGGCTGCTTACCGGCACCATGGCCCCGTGCCGCCGATGCTCAGCCCCAACACCTACCAACCACGCAAGGCTCAGCCTAAATTCACCTTCATCGCACGCACGTTGCAATCGCTGCGTGCCTCGACCATTGCTGACATGCATCGCGCAGGCTGTCTCAGTAAGTTATCTCGGTTGGGACAACCTGACACCCTCCATGTCCAGCGTGGGGGACGGTGAGCTCACCGACGAGGGCCGCCGGGATCTACTGGAAATCTTCGATGACCGCCATGGGGCACGCTCGACCATTGTGACCA
>DASQFA010000440.1:0-2271 GCA_035633375.1 Rubrivivax sp. | reverse complement strand
CAGGCGACGCACAGCGCACAGCCGGCCCGCTATTCGAGGGCGGCGCCGTCGCCGACGATTTCAAGGTAAGCGTCTTCCAGCGTCACCGCTTGGACACTGACGGCGCTGACCTCGGGGCCGTCCAGCGCGTCCACCACCTCACGCAGGCTGAAGTGGCGTGGCAGCAGGCAGCTCAAGCGCCCCGCGTGCTGGCGCGCGGCCCAGCCCAGGCGCTGCAAACGTTGCACGGTGGCTGCGCTGTCCCGCGACTGCAGCTTGGCCACCGCCTGGCCGGGCACGCGGGCCAGCAGTTCGGGCACGCTGCCCAGGGCCACGACGCGGCCGCCCTGCATCAGCGCAACGCGGCTGCACAGGCGCTCGGCCTCGGTCAACTGGTGGCTGGTCAGCAGGACCGTGGTGCCGCTGCCGCGCAGGTTCTCGATCAGCCGCCACAGGTCCAACCGTGCGGCCACGTCCACGGCGGCAGTGGGCTCGTCCAGCACCAGCAGTTCGGGGCGGTGCACCAGGGACACGGCCAGGTGCAACCGTTGTTGCCAGCCCCCCGACAGCCGGCCCACGCGGGTGGCCGCGTGCGGACCGAGACCGAAACTCTCCATCAATTCGGCGACCCGTGCATGGCGCTGCGCGGCGGGCAGGCCATGCAGGCGGCCGAAGAAGTGCAGGTTTTCCGCAGGCAGCAAGTCGGGGTACAGCGCACAGTCTTGCGCACACAGGCCCACGCGCGCACGGGCCCTGGCGCCGAGTTGGCTCATCGGTTCACCCATCAGCTGCACCTGTCCGGCATCGGCCTGCAGCAATTGGCAAACGATGTTCAGCACGGTGGACTTGCCACAACCGTTGGGGCCCAGCAGGCCCACGACTTCGCCGCGCGCCACCTGCAGACTGAAGCCGTCCAGCACCTGGCGGTTGCCAAAACGCTTGTGCAGGCCGTCGATCTGAAGTGCGGCTGTCATGCCCGCTGCTCCAGCGCCAGCAGATGCCTGTACGACCTGACGCCCAACGCCATCGACAGGCCGCAGAACACGGTGAGGAAGGCCAGCTCGAAGCGCAGCTCAGCCACGCCCAGGCCGTACGCTGCCACGCCCTTGAAGGCCTGGTTCATGTGCAGCATGGGGTTCAGCTGGGCCACCGCCTGCATGGCGCTCGGCATGATTTCCAGCGGGAAGAAGGTGCCGCCCAGCACCAGCAGCGGCACACCGATGGCCGACAAGGCGACCACCACTTCTTCGCTGCGCCGGGCAAAGCGGGCACCCAGGAAGAAGCCCATGCCGACATAGGCAAAAACGGACAGCAGCAAGATCAACCCGCCGAGCCACAGGCTGCCGTGATAGCGCGCGCCGATGAGCCAGGCAATGCTGTACAGCATCACCACCTGCACGGCCGCCAACAACAACTGCGCCAGCACCACGCCCAGGAAGTACGCGGCCGGGCGCAGTGGTGACGCCAGCAGGCGGCGCAGCGTGCGGCGTTCGCGTTCGGCGGCGATGATCGCCACCGTGCCGCCGAGGCAGCTGAAGAACAGCGCCGCGCCCATCAGGATGCCGGCTGCCGCCGCATCCAGCCCGGCGCGCATGCTGGCGTTGTGGGCGTAGACCAGGCCGAACAACAACATCATCGCCGCTGGAAACACCGCCCAGAAGATCAGGCCCCGGCGCTGGCGCCATTGCTCCAGCAGCAGGCGCTGGGCAACGGCGAGCGTCTGTTCCAGCAACAATGCACGACCGGTCATCAAACCCGTTGCTTGACGGTGGCCACATCAGGCAGCACCGTCTCCAGCGCCTTGGCCGACATCAGCACGCCCGGGATGCCGGCACCCGGGTGCGTGCTGGCACCCACCATGAACAGGTTCTCGACGTCTTCGCTGCGGTTGTGCGGCCTGAACCAGGCGCTTTGCAGCAGCAGCGGTTCCAGGCCGAACGCTGCGCCCTTGTACGACAGCAGGTTGTCCTGGAAGTCCTGCGGCGTGGTCACGAAGGACACCGTCAGGTGGTCACGCAGGCCTGGCAGCACCGTCTTTTCCAGCGCCTCGGCAATGGCGGCGCGGTAAGGCTCGGCCTGGGCGGCCCAGTCGGTGCCGCTTTGCAGGTGCGGCACCGGCGACAGCACATAAAACGTATCGCAGCCCGCCGGTGCCATGGCCGGGTCGGTCGCCGTGGGGCGGTGCAGGTACAGGCTGAAGTCGTCGGCCAGGTGGTGGCGTTTGAAGATGTCCTTCAGCAGCGCCTCGTAGCGCGGGCCCAGCACCATCATGTGGTGCGGGACGTCTTCGAA
>DASQFA010000439.1:0-8169 GCA_035633375.1 Rubrivivax sp. | reverse complement strand
GTGATGGGCGGCGTGTCCACCGGCGGCATGAGCGTCGAGACCGTGCACGGGCGCAGTGCGCTGTGCCTGCGCGGCCAGGTGCGGCTCGAGAACAACGGCGGCTTCATCCAGGTGGCGCTGGAGCTGCCGGCACTGCCGGATGCGCCGCACTGGCGTGGCGTGGAGCTCGACGTGCTGGGCAATACGCACCGCTATGGCGTGCACCTGCGCAATGCCGGCACGACCGCGCCTTGGCAAGCCTGGCGCGGCAGCTTCGACGCCACCCCCGAATGGCGCACCGTGCGCCTGCCCTTCGCGGACTTCGTGCCCCATCGCACCGCGGGCAGCCTGGATGCCATGTCGCTGCGGCGCATCGGCCTGGTGGCCATCGGCGAACGCTTCGACGCCGAGCTGTGCCTGGCGCGCCTGGCGCTGTACCGCTGAGCCAGCCGGTGCCATGGCCGCGGCGGCCCGCCGCGCTCAGGCTCTTCAGACCCGCAGCCGCGCCGCCAGCTCGCGCAGCCGCGCCAGGCCGGGCTCCTTGCGCGGCCAGGTCAGCTCGACGCCGTCGCCGGAAAAGCGCGGCAGCACATGCAGGTGCAAATGCGGCACTGTCTGCCAGCCGGCCGGGCGGTTGGCCTGCAGCACGGTGATGCCCTCGGGCGCGAAGGCGGCCTGCACGGCGATGGCGATGCGCCGCGCCGCGCGCATGAGCGCGGCGGCTTCTTCGTCGCTGCAATCCAGCAGCGTCTCGCGCGCGGCCTTGGTGGCGACGATGACATGGCCGTCGTTCACCTGGCCGGCGTCCATGAAGGCGAAGACCAGCTCGTCCTCGTACACCTTGGCGCAGGGCCATTCGCCGGACAGCAGTTTCTCGAACACGGTGCTCATTGAACCCCCCTGCGTGCTGCGCGCTGCGGCATGAACGGTCTGCAGCGACCCTGCGCGATCATGGCACGGGTGTGTGATCGACGAAGATCAGCTTGCCGGTATCGAAACCGAGTGCGGCCGCGCGCGCGACCAGCCGCTCCTTGGTCGGCGCATCCAGCGCCGGGCTGCGCGCCAGCAGCCATAGATAGGACGTGTCGGGCCCGCTGACCAGCGCATGGCGGTAGTCCTTGGCGTCGAGCTCGAAGACCACGTAGCTGCCGTAGAACGGGCCGAAGAACGACACCTTCAAGTAGCCCTTGTCGGGACCTTCGACGAAATAGGCCTTGCCCTCGATCTGCTTCCACTTCTTCTCTTCGGCCAGGTAGCCGCGGTTGACAACGCTGAGCCCACCGTCGCCACGCTGGCTGTACTGCGCCGTGACGCGCGACATGCCGCGCTCGAAGCTGTGGTCGAGACGCGCGATCTCGTACCAGGTGCCCAGGTAGCGCTCGGCCTGGAAGCCGGCCACGGGTTGCACGCCAGACGGCATGCCCATGCAGCCGGCAAGAAGGAAGGACAGCAGAAGACAGAGTTTTTTCATGTCGTCTTGCGCCAGCGGCGCGAGTGGTGTGGCCAGGCGCCAAGGGTACAGGGCTTGCTGGTCGGCGGCGCGCTCGCCCTCTGGGTTGGCCCCAAAGGCGATCGTTCTGCCGGCTGGATGTCGCCGAAGGCCCGCTCCCTGTGGATCAACCGCGCACTCGCGCGGGCAGTTGGCCCGATGCTTCACTGCTGACCGGGAGATAGGCTCTGAATACCCGATGTTGCCTGCAAGCGTCAAGGCAGGCGACTAGACTTCAGCCCAGGCCAAGCCCAGGAGTGCGCATGCCCACACCTATCGAACACATCGACGCCGCGGCCATGAAGCTGTCGCCTGAGGCGCGTGCCGACGCGGCCGAAAAGCTATGCCCCAGCCTTCAGTGCCGCGAAGACGTAGAGGCTGAATGGGACGTTGAGATCGCACGGCGAATTCGGCAGATCGATGCCGGCGAAGTCGAATGCCTGCCCTGGGAGACGGTGATGGCGGAGTTGCGCGCACAGTTCAGTTGATGCGGCTTTTCGTCTACCCGGCGGCTCAGCGCGAACTCGACGTTGCCTTGCCCCGCAGCAAGGCGGAGTTTGGCCCCGGCATGCTGGCCAGATTGCTGATGCGATCCGAGCATTCCGGCCTGGCCTTACTTCGCCATAGAACGCTTGGTACGGCTAGCGCGGCGCAAGCGCGCAAGCTCCCGACAAGACTGCTGCCCTGCAAGCTGATGGGAAGAAGCGAAGGCGAGGTGATCCATGGCATTGCCCTGCTTCAACCGAGCCGGGCACCTTGCTGCCGGCATGGGCGGTGGTGATCCGCTGGAAACGCCATCCGACCTTTGGCAGCGGCCATTCTTGAACAGCGACCGCGCGAAGCGCGCAGAACAAGATGTGGGCGGCAAAGCCGCCCACATCTTGTTCTGTACGGTTCATCCCCACGTGCGTGGGGAACACTGGTTCTTCTGCGCCCATGCGCCGGCGTTCTTCGGTTCATCCCCACGTGCGTGGGGAACACGCTTCCTCCATCTCGTTGATTCTCAACGACATTCAGGCGCCTCGATTTTCCACCGACTTTTCGGGCACCAACGAAGACGAATTTTTCAGGAGCCTTGCCCACCACTTCGGGATGGAAGCTGACCAACTGCACACCATCAAAATCGGCCGGCATGCGCCGGTTGGCGCCGAGCGTGCAGAACTCGAAACCGGCCTCGCTGGTGCTGCGCCACATCATCACCGCATTGCCGTCCTCGATGCCTTCGCGCGTGGCGACCACAAACGACGCCAGCGGCGACACCTGCAATGCCCGCAGGGCAATCGCCAACACCTCCTCGACGACGATCGGGTGCAGCCGCAGGTAGACGATGGCGGGTGGCGGCAGCTCGCCGCGTTGAAATACCAGGTCGCCGAAATCGGCGTCGAAGGTTATCAACACGCGCGCCTCGCCGCGTGCCAGGGCCAGTACGCCACGATCATCCAGCCCGGGCGCCACTCTGGCTACCAGAGCCACCTCATGGCCTGCAGCCTCGAGCCCGCGCGCCGCGCCGGCCGGGAAGTTCTCGTCGAGCAGGAGGCGCGTCACGCCGTGTCGGCGTTTGCGGCCTTGGCTTCGAGGATGAACGACTCATCCTTAAGGCAGTCGCGCACGAAGGCGAAAACCGCCTGCAGGTCCTCGGGCTTCAAATGCAGGTAGCTTTCCAGGATTTTCGCCTCACTCCAGCCCGACGCCAGCAGGTCGAGTACGAAGCCCACGCCAATGCGCGTGCCGGCGATGCGCGGCTTGCCGAACAGCGTGTCGGGTGTGGTGACGATGCGTCCTTGCCATTCCATGTTCGGCATCTCCGATAGAACTCGACACGGGGCGCAACTCCGGGCGGGTCGTCGATTCCCCAGCACCCGGCTGTCCAAGACAACGCAGTATGCCCCGAAGTCGCTCGCGTGCAGGGCTCTGCCGAGCACTTGCGTCCGTCACAGGGCCGTCCTGCCAATGCCGAACGCAGCTTCTCCGCCACCACCTGCCGCAACCCCGCCGGCCCCAACACCTCCACCTGCGGCACATGCCGCAGGATGTCCATCACCAGCTCGCGCGGGTCGGCGTAGGGCAGGCGCAGAACCCATCGTCCTTCGGCGTCGAAGCGGCCCACTTGCTTCGGGTGCCAGCTCTCCGCCGCCACCCAGCGCGCGCGCTCGGGGCTGAAGCGCAGCTCGGCCCACTGCACCTTCTTGCCGGCAAAGATGCCGTAGCCGGCGCCGAGCAAGGCGTCGAGCTGGTGCTCGGGGACATCGATCGCCGCCTTGTCCAGCACGCGCGCGCTGCGCATCGCGTCCACCGCAAAACTTCGCAGGCCGCGCTTCAGGTGGCACCAGGCGTCAAGGTACCAGTTGTCGCGGTAGTGGATCAGCCGCTGCGGCGACACCTGGCGTTCGCGCGCTTCGTCGCGCCCGCGGCCGTGGTAATCGATATGCAGGCGCTGGCGCCGCAGCAGCGCGGTGCCCACCGCCTCGAAGTGCGGCAGGTGCAGCTTGCGCGCGCCCACGCTTTGCACGCGGATGCGGCGCACCACCTCGGCGCTGGCGCGTGCGCCGGTGCCCAGCATCTTGTGCAGCCGCTCGGTCAGCGGCGCGATGTGCGGGCCGAGCAGGCCGCCCGCGTCCAGGTGGGCCAGCAGGTGCTGCATGGTCAGCAGCGCGTGGATCTCTTCGGCGCTGAGCCACAGGCCCGGCAGTTCGTACTGGGTGCCGAGCGCCTGGCGCCGCTGCATCCAGCCGCCAACCTTGCGCTCGCGGTCGAACACCACCGGGCGTTCACGCGGTCGCGCAGGTGCGCCAGGTCGCGCTTCAGCGTGGCCGGCGAGATGCTGAACTCTTGCAGCACCTGTGCCCTTTGTAGACAGCGCCCGGCGTCGAGGCGGCTCTTGATCTTTTACAGGCGTTCGGTCTGGCCCATCTCGACTGCCTTGGAAGGTGTTGGACCGCAGTAGCGCCACTCATGCTATCCTGAAAACATTAAATCATGCAGCATGAAAGTTTGACAATGCTCAAGACAGTCGGTTCCAGCGGCCAGTTGACGCTGGGCAAGAAGTACTCCGGGCGCCACTTCGAGGTGGAAGAGTTGGCGGGTGGCGAGTTGGTGCTGCGCCCCGTACGGCTGGTGCGCGACACGATGCCTGCCGCCGGGGCAAAGCCTGCGCGCGCCCCGGCCTTTCGCATTGCCGAGGTCGAGCAGGTCGTGATGCCGACACGCGAGAAGCGCAATGCCCGGCCCAAGTGACTCCGCTGGCGCGAGCGTTTTCGTCGACACGAATATCTGGGTCTATGCGCACCTAAAAGCGCCGGGCGACGCGCGACATGAAAAGGCGCTGGCGCTGGTGCAAAGCCGTATCGCCTTGGTGATCAGCCCGCAGGTGGTGGCCGAGTACTACAGCGTGATGCTGCGCAACGCGCAGACGGATTCCTGGATTCAGTCCAACTTGCGCGCCATCTTCGCGCGAGCGCGCTTGCAGCCCGCCAATGCCGATTTGTTGTCGTCAGCGCTCGACTTGCGCAATCGCCATGGCTTCTCGTTCTGGGATTGCCAGATCGTGGCGGCGGCCTTGCTGGCGCGCTGTACCACGCTGCTGACCGAGGACTTGCATCATGGTCAACTGATCGAACCGCGATTGCGCGTGACCAACCCGTTTCGCGAAGCTGTTGCATAGCCCTGCAACTCAGACTGCGCGCCTGACAGGACCGCGAGATCGCGCGGCGCAGCGAGGCTCAGGCCCGCATCAAGGTGCTCTTGCCGAACAGGCTTTCAATCAGGTCCACCGCCAGCGCGGCGGTCTTGTTGCGCACGTCCAGCGCCGGGTTCAGCTCCATCACGTCCAGACTGGCCAGGCGGCCGGTGTCGGCGATCATCTCCATGCACAGCTGCGCTTCGCGGTAGGTGGGACCGCCAGGCACGGTGGTGCCCACGCCGGGCGCGATCTCCGGGTCGAGAAAATCCACGTCGAAGCTCAAGTGCAGGTGCGTGTTCGCGTCCAGCGTGGCCAGCGCCAGCTCCATGGTGTGGCGCATGCCCATCTCGTCGATGTAGCGCATGTCGAAGACTTCCAGCCCCACCTGGTGCACCAGGCGCTTTTCGCCGGCGTCCACGCTGCGGATGCCGATCTGGCGGATCCACTTCGGATTCAGCGCCGGCACTTGCCCGCCGATCTGCAGCAGCGGCTGCGGGCCGTGGCCGCACAGGCAGGCCACCGGCATGCCGTGCAGGTTGCCGCTGGGCGTGAGCACGCTGGTGTTGAAATCGGCATGCGCATCGAGCCACAGCACGCGCAGCTTCTTGCCGGCCTCGCGGCAGTGGCGGGCCACGGCGCCGATGGAGCCCACGGCCAGCGAATGGTCGCCGCCCAGCACGATGGGCAGGCGGCCCAGGCGCAGCTCGGCCAGCACCGCGTCGTGCACACCGTGGTTCCAGGCCACCACCTCGTCCAGGTGGCGGTAGCCGTGCTGCGGCGGCAGCCAGGGGTTGGCCGGGCCGGCTAGGTTGCCGCGGTCGAGCAGCTCGGCGCCGTGGCCGCGCAGCGCCTGCACCAGGCCGGCCACGCGCAGCGCCTCGGGGCCCATGCCGGCGCCGCGGTGCCCGGCGCCGATGTCGGTGGGCACGCCGATCAGGCTGAGCCGCGACACAGTCCGTTCCTGCGGCAGGACCGCGCCGGGCGAAGGCCCGCCCCCTGCAGCGGGCGGGCTGAGTTGCGGGCTTGCGGCCATGTGTTCAGATATCGACCGCCATGTCGCCGTTCTGCGTGGCCGGCAGGTCGAAGCCGTATTCGCGCTCGAGCAGCGCCCATGCTTCTTCGGCGCTTTCGACATAGTGGAACAGGTTGACGTCGCTGGGGCTGATCATGCCGGTGTCGATGAGCAGCTCGAAGTCGATGAGCCTGGACCAGAATTCGCGCCCGAAGAGCAGGATCGGGCGCTTGCGGCACTTGCCGGTCTGCACCAGGGTCATCACCTCGAACATCTCGTCGAGCGTGCCGAAGCCGCCGGGGAAACACACCAGTGCGATGCTGCGCATCAGGAAGTGCATCTTGCGCAGCCCGAAGTAGTGGAACTGGAAGCACAGCTCGGGCGTGATGTAGTCGTTGGGCGCCTGCTCGTGCGGCAGCACGATGTTCAACCCGATGCTCTCGCCGCCGACATCGAACGCGCCGCGGTTGCCGGCTTCCATGATGCCGGGCCCGCCGCCGGTGACCACGTAGATCGGCGTGTGGTGGCGGCGCGAGCGCGTCGTCACCAGCGCGGCAAACTCGCGCGCCGCCGTGTAGTAGCGGCTCATCTGCACCTGCATGCCGGCGCGGCGCAGCGCCAGGGCGTCACCGCCGGCCTGGGCCTGCGCCAGCTGCGCCGCGGCCGCCTCGGGCGGCGGGATGCGCGCGCTGCCGAAGATGACGATGGTGGATTCGATGCCCAGGCGCTTTTGCACCATCTCCGGCTTCAGCAGCTCGAGCTGCATGCGCACCGGGCGCAACTCGTCCTGCAGCAGGAATTCGACGTCGGTGTAGGCCAGGCGGTAGGCGCTTTCGGGCCCGCTGTAACGCGAGGCGGGTGCCACGGCCTGGGCGTCTTCTTCGGCGGTGGCAAAGTTGCGGGCGGTCAGGTCGTTGCGCTTGGTGTCCATGGGGCTTTCGGTCGGTCGAGGCGCGCAGCTTAGCGCGCCGCAGTGGCAAGTCTGCGCGGCCAGTGTCCGTGGCATGCAGGATCGGCGGTCATTTGCCGCGCACCGAGGCGCACACCGCGCATTCGGCGGCGCGCTGCACGGCGATCTGCGTCCATTCCATCGTGCGCGCATCCAGCATCTGCAGCCGGCCGGCCAGCGAGCGGCCCACGCCGGCCAGCAGCTTCAGCGCCTCGGCCGCCTGCATGCTGCCGATGATGCCCACCAAAGGTGCGAACACGCCCATCGTGGCGCAGTTGTTTTCTTCGACGGTGGCCTCGGCCGGGAACACGCAGGCATAACACGGTGCATCGGCGCGGCGCGTGTCGTACACCGAGATCTGCGCGTCGAAGCCGATGGCCGCGCCCGACACCAGCGGCCGGCGGTGCGCCACGCAGGCTGCGTTGACGGCGTGGCGGGTGCGGAAGTTGTCGCTGCAGTCCAGCACCACGTCGGCTTGCGCCACCAGCTCGTCCAGGAGCGCCGCGTCGGCGCGCAGCGCCAGGGCCCGCACCTGCACGTCCGGGTTGATGGCGTGGATGCTCTGGCGTGCCGATTCGGCCTTCGGCCGGCCCACGCGCGACAGGTCGTGGGCGATCTGCCGCTGCAGGTTGGTCAGGTCCACGACATCGTCGTCGACGATAGTGACCGTGCCCACGCCGGCCGTGCCCAGGTACAGCGCGACCGGCGAGCCCAGCCCACCGGCGCCGATGACCAGCGCGTGCGCTTCGAGCAGCCTGCGCTGGCCCTCGATGCCCAGTTCGTCGAGCAGAATATGGCGCGAATAGCGCAGCAGCTGATCGTCGTTCATGCTTGCAGTATGGTGGTGCACCAGCAACAAGGCCCGCGCGGGGCGGGCCTTGTCACCGGGGGGCCGTGCCGGTCAGTTGACCGTATCGGCCTCGGCCTTGCGCTCGACGGCCGTCTTGCTGACGATCACCGGGCGCTTGCTCAGCTGGTTCAGCGCCTGCGCGAGCTGGAAGTCGTCGGCGGTGCCGAACTCGGGCAGCGGCTTGGGCGGCTCTTTCTGCTTGGACAACTGT
>DASQFA010000438.1:0-2725 GCA_035633375.1 Rubrivivax sp. | reverse complement strand
TTTTCGGCCGGGCCGTTCTTCAGCGGCATGTGGCGTTGCCTGCGCCAGCGCCGCATCGGCATGGACGTGCCCGTGGCGCTGGGCGTGGTGGTCACCTTCGTGGCCAGCAGCGGGGCCACCTTCGACCCTGGGGGCATCTTCGGCGCGGAGGTCTTTTTCGATTCGATGACGATGTTCGTCAGCTTCCTGCTGGCAGCGCGCTATTTCGAGCTGCACGCCCGCCACCGCGCGGCGCAGGCGCTCGAAGGGGCGCTGGACAGCCTGCCGCAACGCGCGACGCGCCTGCGCGCCGACGGCAGCAGCGAAGAGCTCAGCGTCATGCGCCTGGTACCGGGCGACCACGTGCGCGTGGCCATGGGTCAGGCCTTTCCGGCGGACGGCTGCCTGCTCGCGGGCCGCACGCGCGTGGATGAGGCGCTGCTCACGGGCGAGTCGACGCCGGTGCCCAAGGCGCCCGGCGATGGCCTAGTGGCCGGCAGCCTGAACCTGGGCGCACCGGTGACGATGCAGGTGCAGCGTGTCGGCGCCGATACGCGCCACGAGGCCATCGTCGCGATGATGCGCGACGCGATGAGCCAGCGCCCGTCGCTGGCGCGCGTGGCCGACCGCTGGGCCGGGCCCTTTCTCTGGCTGGTGCTGGCGCTGGCCGCGGGCGCGGCGGCGGTGTGGAGCGTGATCGAACCGTCCCGTGCCGTCTGGGTGGCAGTGTCGGTGCTCATCGTCACCTGCCCTTGCGCACTGTCGCTGGCGGCGCCCGCGACGCTGGTGGCGGCGGCCGGCGGCCTGGCGCGGCGCGGTGTGCTGGTGCAGCGTCTGGATGCGCTCGAAAGCATGGCCCGGCTGGACCGGCTGTTCATCGACAAGACCGGCACCCTGACGACGCAGTCGCTGCAGTTGCAGCAACTGCGCATCGTGACGGCGAACTCGGGGATGCAGACGCCCGACGGCGCGCTGGCGCTGGCGGCTTCGCTGGCGGCGTGGTCCGGGCATCCCCTGTCCGAGGCCCTGTCGGCTGCTGCCGCGGCGTTGCCGCGCCAGGCCTGGACCGAGGTCGAGGAAGTGCCGGGCTGCGGGCTGCTGGGCCGCGATGCGCAAGGCTTGACCTGGCGCCTCGGCGCGCGCGAATGGGCCTGCGCCGGTGCGCCCCATGCCGCCCTGGCTGCCGACGCTGCCGCCTTGCTCGAGGACAGCGCCGACGCTGGCGCCACGCAGGTCTGGTTGTGTGCGGACGATGGCGGCTGTGCCTCGTTCAGCTTCGACGAGACGCTGCGCGAAGGCGCGGCCGAAGCCATGACGCGGCTGCGCGAGCAGGGCTACCAGCTGAGCCTGCTTTCCGGCGACCATCCGGCACGCGCCCAGCGCTTGGCGCAGCAACTGCAGTTGCACGCCGCCATCGGCGGTGCCACACCGCAGGGCAAGCTCGCCGAGGTCGCCGCGGCGCAGGCGCGCGGCGAGCGCGTGGCCATGGTCGGCGACGGCGTCAACGATGCGCCGGTGCTGGCCCGTGCCGACGTGTCGTTGGCGATGGGGCAGGGCGCGCTGGTCGCGCGCGCCCAGGCCGATGCCGTGCTGGTGGGCAACCGGCCGATGGACATCGTGCACACGCTGGCGGTGTCGCGCCGGGCCATACGCATCGTCCGTCAGAATCTTGTATGGGCCTTGGCCTATAACCTGGCATGCGTCCCGTTGGCATTGCTCGGCTTTCTGCCGCCCTGGGCGGCCGGGCTGGGCATGGCGGCGAGCTCGATGGTGGTGATCCTGAATGCACTGCGCGCCGCGCGTTAGGCGTTAGGCAAAGCCACGATGGATATCCTGTATCTGCTGATACCCTTGTCGGCGGCCTTGGTGCTGCTGATCCTGGGTGTTTTCGGCTGGGCCTTGCATCGCGGCCAGTTCGAAGATCTCGAGCGCGAAGGCGAGCGCATCCTGTACGACGCTGCGCCGCCCGTTGATGTCGATCAAGATGACGATTCGCGACACACGGAAAAATCTCCCATAGTTTGAAATGCCCATTCAGGAGGCGAGTTATGGTTTTGACTTCACGATCCACAGCCCCGCTCTACACCGACGATGCCGTGCGCTGGTTCGCACTGGCCACGATCGTGTGGGGCGTGGTCGGCATGCTGGTCGGCGTGATCATTGCCGCGCAGCTGGCCTGGCCTGAGTTGAACCTGGGCATCCCCTGGCTGAGCTACGGGCGGCTGCGCCCGCTGCACACCAACGCGGTGATCTTCGCGTTCGGTGGCTGCGCGCTCTTCGCTACCAGCTACCACGTGGTGCAGCGCACCTGCCAGACGCCGCTTTTCCTGCCCTGGCTGGCCAAGTTCACCTTCGTCGGCTGGCAGCTGGTGATCCTGGCCGCGGCGCTGAGCCTGCCGCTGGGCTTTACCCAGGGCAAGGAATACGCCGAGCTCGAGTGGCCCATCGACCTGCTGATCGCAGTGGTGTGGGTGTCGTACGCAGTCGTCTTCTTCGGCACCATCGGCATCCGCAAGGTGCGCCACATCTACGTGGCCAACTGGTTCTTCGGCGCCTTCATCCTGGCCGTGGCGATGCTGCACATCGTCAACAGCGCGGCCATTCCGGTGAGCCTGACGAAGAGTTATTCGGCCTACTCCGGCGTGCAGGACGCGATGGTGCAGTGGTGGTACGGCCACAACGCGGTGGGCTTCTTCCTCACTGCCGGCTTCCTGGGCATGATGTATTACTACATCCCCAGGCAGGC
>DASQFA010000437.1:0-3454 GCA_035633375.1 Rubrivivax sp. | reverse complement strand
GCTGCTCGACGGCAAGACCCATTTCGGCCGGCCTGCCCGCCCCTTCGCCACCGACTTTGCGGCACTGGCCACGCTGGTGGGCAAGCTGCCGAAGAAGGTCAGCAGCCTGTCGCAGGCCAACACCTGGCTGCCCGGCTACGCGCCGGCGCCAGGGGCCGCGGCCATCCGTGTGCTCGGCCCGGTGCTGGAGACACTGGCCGGCGGCGGCAAGGGGCTGCGCTGGCTGGGCAGCGAAAGCGTCACCCGCAACGGCCATTCGGTGGTGCTGCGCGTGGACTATGGGCAAGCGCGCGTGCTGCTCACCGGCGACCTGAACACCGCGTCGCAGCGGCTGCTGCTCAGCTGCCTTGCGGCCGAGGAATTCAATGCCGACGTGTCCAAGGGCTGCCACCACGGCAGCGACGACATCGACCTGCGCTTCGTGCGCGCCATGGCGGCTCGCGCCACCGTCATTTCCTCGGGCGACAACGAGGACTACGCGCACCCGCGCCCACGCATCCTGGGCGCCAGCGCACGCTACGGGCGCGATTCGCGCGACGTGGACGGCGAGCTGATGCCGCCGCTGCTGTATTCCACCGAACTGGCGCGCTCGGTGGGGCTGGCCTTCGCCAGCCACACGCGCACCGTGGCCGAGCCGCGCGTGGACTACAAGCCCGAGCAGCTGGAGGCCGACTTCGACGATTCGCCCACCGGCCGCTACCGCCGCCTGTCGTGGCTGCCGATGGCCACCGACCTGGTGTACGGCCTGGTGAATGTGCGCAGCGACGGCCGGCGCATCCTGTGCGCGACGATGAAGGAGGGTTCGTCCGACTTCGACCTGCAGGTCTTCCAGGCCGGCGTCGAACCCGGCTGAACGCATGAGCAAACGCACGGCCGCCCGAAGTTTGCTCATCCCCCCTCGGGGGGCCTGACGCGAAGCGGCAGGTCTGGTGGCGTTCTCAAGCACTTCGATCGTCAGGCTCGGGCAACGGCCCTTGCCGCGACAGGCGAGCACAGCACCGCGCCGCGTATGCGAACATCCGGACCAGATTCTTCGCAAGCCCGCGTAAGCACAAACCCGCTCGCAGTCGCGAAGGTGTTGCCAGAATAATCAGTCGATGCGCTCCGTCCCGCAAACACAAGCTATCGAATCAGAGCATGCCTGGTGATGTGATCCTGGAGACCCGCGGTCTGGTCAAGGAGTTCAAGGGTTTCGTCGCTGTCGATGGCGTCGATCTGCGCGTGCGCCGCGGCGACATCCACGCGCTCATCGGCCCCAACGGCGCCGGCAAGACCACCTGCTTCAACCTGCTGACCAAGTTCCTCGTGCCCACGCGCGGCCATATCCTGTTCGAGGGCCAGGACATCACGCGCGAAAAGCCGGCGCAGATCGCGCGCCGCGGCGTGATCCGCTCGTTCCAGATTTCGGCCACCTTCCCGCACCTGACGGTGATGGAGAACGTGCGTGTGGCGCTGCAGCACAAGCTTGGCGTGTCCTTCCATTTCTGGCACTCCGAGCGCGTGCTCGATCAGTTGAACGAGCACGCGCTCGAGTTGCTTGACACGGTGGGCCTGCGCGATCTGGCCGAAGTGGTGACCGTGGAGCTGCCCTACGGGCGCAAGCGCGCGCTGGAAATCGCCACCACGCTGGCGATGGACCCGAAGATGATGCTGCTCGACGAGCCGACGCAGGGCATGGGCCACGAGGATGTCGAGCTGGTCACGCAGCTGATCAAGAAGGTCTCGGCCAACCGCACCGTGCTGATGGTCGAGCACAACATGAACGTCGTCGCCAGCATCGCCGACGCCATCACCGTGCTGGCGCGCGGCGCCGTCATCGCCGAGGGTCCGTACGCCGTGGTGTCGAAGAATCCGCAGGTGCTCGAAGCCTACATGGGCAGCGATGCGGCCGAGCTGCAGGGCGCCCATGGCTGAGGCAATCGAGTTCCTGCGCCTGAGCGACGTGCACGCCTTCTACGGCGAATCGCACATCCTGCATGGCATCGATCTGACGGTGAACCGCGGCGAGGTCGTCACCTTGCTGGGCCGCAACGGTGCCGGCCGTACCACCACGCTGAAGGCCATCCTGGGCATGGTTGGCCGGCGCTCCGGCTCGATCATGATCAACGGCACGCAGGCCGTGGACCTGCCGACGCACCGCATCGCCCACCTGGGCATCGGTTATTGCCCCGAGGAGCGCGGCATCTTCGCCAGCCTCAGCTGCGAGGAGAACCTGCTGCTGCCGCCACCCGTGGCCAGCGGCGGCATGAGCGTCGACGAGATCTACGCGATGTTCCCGAACCTGAAGGAGCGCCGCCACAGCCCGGGCGGGCGCCTGTCGGGGGGCGAGCAGCAGATGCTGTCGGTGGCGCGCATCCTGCGCACCGGTGCCAAGCTCTTGCTGCTGGACGAGATATCCGAAGGCCTGGCGCCGGTCATCGTGCAGGCGCTTGGCCGCGCCATCCGCATGCTGCGCGAGCGCGGCCTGACCATCGTGATGGTCGAGCAGAATTTCCGCTTCGCCGCGCCGCTGGCCGACCGCTTCTACGTGGTCGAGCACGGGCGCGTGATCGAGACATTCGCCGCCGCCGAACTGGAAAGCAAGAAGGAGATGCTGCACGAGGTGCTTGGCATTTGAGGGACCGGCCGGGTGCCGGATGGTGATTCAACTGAAAGGACTGAAAATGAAACTGAAGCGCACACTGCTGTCGACACTGCTCGCTACGGCCTTCGGGCTTGGCGCCACGGGCGCACAGGCGCAGGTATCCGACGGCGTCATCAAGATCGGCGTGTTGAACGACATGTCCGGGCTGTACGCCGACATCGCTGGACCGGGCTCGGTGACGGCGGCCAAGATGGCGGTCGAGGACTTCGGCGCTGCCGCCAAGGGCATGAAGGTCGAGGTGCTGGGCGCCGACCACCAGAACAAGCCCGACGTCGGCTCGACGATCGCGCGCACCTGGTACGACGTCGACAAGGTCGACGCCATCTTCGACGTGCCCACCTCGTCGGTGGCGCTGGCGGTGAACCAGATCACGCGCGACAAGGGCAAGGCCTTCATCAGCTCCGGCGCGGCCACCTCCGACCTGACCGGCAAGGCCTGCAGCCCGAACACCATCCACTGGACCTACGACACCTGGATGCTGGCCAACGGCACCGGCACCGCGATCGTCAAGACCGGTGGCGACAGCTGGTTCTTCCTGACCGCCGACTATGCCTTCGGCCAGGCGCTGGAGCGCGACACCACGGCCGCGGTCACAAAGGCCGGCGGCAAGGTGATTGGCGGTGTGCGCCATCCGTTCCCGGGCCAGGACTTCAGCTCGTTCCTGTTGCAGGCACAGGCGTCCAAGGCCAAGGTCATCGGCCTGGCCAATGCCGGCGGCGACACCATCAACTCGATCAAGCAGGCCTCCGAGTTCGGCATCGTCAAGAGCGGGCAGAGCCTGGCCGGCATGCTGGTGTTCATCACCGACGT
>DASQFA010000436.1:0-1611 GCA_035633375.1 Rubrivivax sp. | reverse complement strand
CTGGCGCTGCGCGAAGTGCGCCTCGGTGAGCGCCGCCTGGCCGAAGGCAGCGTGCTGACGCTGGACGGCAACGACGGCACGATCTTCGAAGGCGCGACACAGACCGTGCAGGAAGCACCGCTCGCCTTGCTGCAGCGCCTGAATGCACTGCGCGTGCCGACAGGCGCGGCGCTGGCGCCGGCTTGAGCGTCGGCATCCGGCAAGGCCGGCGGTTGTCTGCGCGTTGAGCGGGCCTCAATTCGAGAACTGGCGCCACAGCGCGGGGTCGATCGTCGCTGCGGCCATCAGACCGCCCATGAAGGCCCCCGGCACGCCCGGACTGGTGACGTCCTGACCGGCCAGCAGCAGCCCCGGCAGGGGGGTGCGCACATGCAGCGCCGGACTGGTCAGACGCTCGGCCGTCATTTCGATGCCGTACATGGCGCCTTCTGGCGATCGCACGTAGCGTTGCTGCGTGACCGGCGTCGACAGTTCATGAAATCGCAGCATCGGCTTCAGGGCCGGGAAATGGCGCAGGAACTGCGCCAGCATGCGTTCTTCGACCCAGGCCTTCAGCGCAAGGTACTCCTCCGTGCGCGCGGCGTCGACATGATCCAGCCAGGGTGCAAACGCCGCCGCATCGACCACCGCCACCACCTCGGCTGTCGGCGCGCCCGGGCTGGCAGGATCCTTCAGCGAGGGGAAGGACACGAAGATGCCTGGCGCATCCTCGTCGGCGGGGTTGCGCCACACGGCGCCGATATCCTCGCTCTCGTAGATCCAGTGGTTGGCCGTGCTGGCGCCGGCCGCGGCGATGTCGCCTTCCAGTCCGACAAACAGCGACAGGTACGAAATGCCGGGTGCCAGCCTGCGCACGGACTGCTGCCAGGCGCCCGCCTGGCCGGCGTCGAGGCAGGCCACCGTGTTGGCCACCCCCATCGCAGAAACCACGTGGCGCGCGCGCTCCTGTCGGCGTTCGCCGCGCAGCTCGAATTCCACGCCGCAGGCCTGGTGGCCATCGCTCAGGATGTGCTTGACGTCGGCATGGAGCCGGACCTCGCCGCCGGCGGCTTCGATGGCCGGCACGAGGGCCTGCGCAAAGCGCGCCGGTCCGCCCACCGGGTAGTAGGAGCCCGCGTTATAGACGCCGGTGATCAGTGCATGCACGGCAAACGGCGCCTGAGCCGGCGGCGCGCCGTAGTCGCCCCAGCGTGCACCCAGCACCGCCCGCAACCGAGAGTCATCGATCCTGGCGAGTTCGTCGGCCAGCGTGTGCTGCGCCCAATGCTCGGCCTGTGCGCCGCGCCACAGTCGCAGTCCCCAGGCCATGATGGCCGGCATGCTGTGCAGTGCGAAGAGCGTGAGTGCGGCACGGCGTGCCACGTCGCAACTGTCGAACCAGCCGGCGATCTGGGCGCGCTGCCCTGGGAAGCGCTGCTCCAGCGCCTCGCGGTAGGCACTCTCGGGGTGGGAGATGCCGAGCTCGAAGTTCGGCAGGTGGATGATGTCGTAGGGGTTGGCGCAAGCGCTGAAGCTCAGCGCCCCATCGCTCAGCCAGGCCAGCAGGCGGCCGAACTGCCCGTCGGGGCCGGCGTGCGGGCCGACGCCGGCGATGTAGTGCACGCCGGGCGC
>DASQFA010000435.1:0-5834 GCA_035633375.1 Rubrivivax sp. | reverse complement strand
CTGGCGCTGCGCGAAGTGCGCCTCGGTGAGCGCCGCCTGGCCGAAGGCAGCGTGCTGACGCTGGACGGCAACGACGGCACGATCTTCGAAGGCGCGACACAGACCGTGCAGGAAGCACCGCTCGCCTTGCTGCAGCGCCTGGCGGCACTGCGTGTGCCGGCAGGGGCGGCGCTGGCGCCGGTGCGCACATGCAGCGCCGGGCTGGTCACGCGCTCGGCCGTCATCTCGATGCCGTATATGGCGCCTTCGGGCGATCGCACGTAGCGTTGCTGCGTGACCGGCGTCGACAGTTTCGAAGCGCCCATCCGCACCGCATCCCCAGTGGCTGTTGCAGGTGATGGGCTTTGTGTCCGACTCGAACGCGACCGCCGTCGCCAGGAACCTTGTCGCCGACACGTGACCACATCACCCTGCCGCTCGGGGCCGACAACCAGCGTGGCGGCCTATGCCGACGAATGCTTCGGCGAGTCGAGGATGGTGTGCACGGGCCTGGCTTGCCCGATGCCCGCCCAGGATTTGGCGTCGAACCTGAACTCGGCCATCGCGCAGGTGGGCATGTGCGTGATTGCGCTGTCGAAGTGATGTGCCAGCTCTGTGAAGCCCGGGTTGTGCCCGACCAGCATGACTCGGGCCACTTTGTCGTCCAGCGCTTCGACGACGGCGATCAAGTCATCCACCGCGGCGGCATAGAGCCGGTCGTCGACGGTGATGTCTTCGAGCTCATACTCGAGGCCCGCGGCGATGAGCTTCGCCGTCGCAAGCGCACGCACTGCCGGACTCGACAGGATCAGATCAGGCTTGCCGTGCCGTGGCGACCACCGCTTGCTCATCCTCATCGCGTCGCGCTCTCCACGGGCCGCAAGTGGCCGATCACGATCCGGCCAGGATGTATCGTCCCAGCTCGACTTGGCATGGCGGAGCAAGTACAGCGTCTTCATTCGGAGCCCTTCACGTCGCCGGATGTCGAGGCTATCGCGTCCAGCCGTGGTCAACCGGGCTGTTGCGACCTCCTTCGAAACATCAGGCACATCGGGATTCTGATGCGGCTCAGAACCTGAGAGTTTTTCGGGCGTTCCCCGAGCAGCGCGCCAAGACGCGGCCTATCTAAGCGCAGCGCAGACATAGCTCGGGCTATGGCGAGCATTTGCCACGACGAGCGGGCGTGTTTTGGCGTGATGAGCTGGCATGAGCGAAAGACGCTCACGCTCTCAGGTCGGCCCCCATCGGGCCAGCAGCGCGGAGGCCGCGCCCTGGCTGCGATGGGCAATCAGCGCGGACACGAAGACCGCCTCGATCTGGCGCACGATGCCGTCCCAGCCCAGCTCCAGCGCGCTGCGTCGCGCCGCCTGGCCGGCCCTGCGCAGGGCCGCCGGCTCACGCGACAGGCTCTGCGCCAGCTGCACCAGGACGCTGGCATCGCCGCTGGGCGCGAGCCAGCCGTTTTCGCCATGCTCGATCAGCTGGCCCGCGGCCGCGTGGTCGAAGGCCAGCACCGGCAGCCCGCTGGCCATGGCCTCCGGCGTGACATTGCCGAAGGTCTCGGTCAGGCTGGGGAACAGGAACAGGTCGGCCGACGCGTAGTGCGCCGCCAGATCCGTGCCGCTTCTCTGGCCGGCGAAGACGGCCTCGGGGCAGCGCTGGCCCAGCCGCTCGCGCAGCGGGCCGTCACCCACCAGCACCAGGCGCAGCCGCGGGTTGAGCTGCCGCATGGCCGCGTAGGCCTGCAGCAGCGCATCGAGGTTCTTTTCCGCCGCCAGCCGGCCGACATACAGCACCACGCTGTCGTCCGCGGCCACGCCCCATTGCTGGCGCAGGCTATCGCTGCGGCGCGCCGGGTCGAAGAGCTGCGTGTCCACGCCGCGAGCGACGACGACGATGCGCTCGAAGCCGGCCGCCTGCAGTTCGGTGCGCAGCGCCTCGGTCGGCACCATCGTGCAGCTAGCCTGGTTGTGGAAGCGGCGCAGGTACGCTGCAATCGCCCCACGCAGCCAGCCGAGCCGGTAGTGGCCGCTGTAGGCCTGGAAGTTGGTGCGGAAGTCCGATGTCACCACGATGCCCAGCTCGCGCGCCGCGCGCAGGGCCGACCAGCCGAGCGGCCCTTCGGTGGCGATGTGCACTAGGTCCGGCCGGCGGTGGCGCCACAGCGTGCGCAGCTCGCGCCCGGCCGGCAGCCCGAGGCGCAGGTTCGGGTAGCAGGGAATCGGGGCGCCGCGCAGCAGCACTTCGCGCTGCGGGCTGCGCGCCGGGTCGGCGGCGTCCACCGCCTGGCGTGGCCGCACCAGCTGCAGCTCATGCCCGCGCTGGCGCAGGCCCTGGGCCGTGCGCGCCACGGTCAGCGCCACGCCGTTGACCTCTGGCGGGTAGGTCTCGGTGATTAGGGCGATGCGCAGCGGCCTGCGGTTCAGGGCCGGCGAAGCGGCCGCCATCGCGACGGGCTCGAACATGTTCATGGGCAGTGATGCTGCCGTGGCGATGCGTCATTTCGATGACGACGCCGGTTGCGCCGGCGGGCGCGCCGTCACAGCCGTGACACACGGACTTCATCGGGCTTTCACACAACATCGCCAGCATCCCGGCGCGTTCCTTGCCACGGCTCGGCGCGCAGCCCGAAATCCACACACAGGAGATGCGATGAAGGAGCTTCTGCAGGAACTGGCCCGGCAACGCTGGGACGACCACCGCTACTACCACCACTGCCGCATCAACCAATCGTTGCACCTGCTCAGCGCCTTGAGCTTCGTCGCCGCGTACCTGCTGCTCTTCGTCGACCCGGCCATGGCCGCCATACTGGCCTGGTGCGTATCGATGACCACCCGCCAGGCCGGGCACTTCTTCTTCGAGCCGCGCGGCTACGACCATGTCAACCGCGCCACCGACGCGCACAAGGAAGCCATCAAGGTCGGCTACAACATCCGGCGCAAGATCGTGCTGATGTCGGTGTGGGCGGCCATGCCGCTGCTGCTGTGGCTGGCGCCCTCGCTGTTCGGCCTGATCGAGCCGGCCGACACGCTGCGCGGCTACGTGCACGATGTCGGCATCGCGTGGCTGTCGCTGGGCGTCGCCGGCCTGCTGTTCAGGGTGCTGCAGCTGGCCTTTACGCAGAACCTGCGCACCGCGCTGGCCTGGTTGCTGAAGATCCTTAGCGACCCCTTCCACGACATCTGGCTGTACCACCGTGCGCCGCTGGCGCTGCTGCGCGGCGAGCGCTTCGATCCGATGAGCGACGTGCGCCGGCGGCGCTGAATCGCGTCGGCCCGAGTACCGGTCAGAAGCGGTGGCGCAGCAGTTCGCCGAGGATGCGGCGGCGAATGGCGCGGTTGCTCAGGCCCGGCGCGCACCACCACCAGCCGTCGGCTTGCATCTCCCGCGCGGCGGCGACGAACTTGTCCATCACCGCGGCGAAGTCCTCGTCGCTGTAGTTCAAGCTGAAGACCAGCCGGCCGGTGCCGACCCAGCTCAGCGCCAAGCCGTGCTTGCGCAGGTAGAACTGCAGCATCCAGTTGTGGCGCGACGGCTGGGTGTAGGTGACGGTCCAGATGGTCGACAGGTTGGCCACGCGCACCGGCAGGTCGGCTTCGTGCAGGCGGTGGTTCAGCGTCAGCGCGCGCCGGTTCCAGCGGTCGTCGAGCCCGTCGTAAAGGGCCTGCACTTCGGGGCGCTCCAGGCGGTCGAGGAAGGCGCTCATCGCCCCCATCACATAGGGGTGCGAATTGAAGGTGCCGCGGGCGAAGCAGATGTCGGCCGGCCGCTCGTCGCGAAAGCGCTTCATCAGGTCGCGCCGTCCGCAGACCACGCCCACCGGCAGGCCGCCGCCGAGGGTCTTGCCATAGGTCACCAGATCCGCGCGCACGCCGAAGTAGTCCTGCGCGCCGCCCGGCGCCAGGCGGAAACCGACGAATACCTCGTCGAAGATCAGCACGATGCCGCGCTCTGTGCACACCTGGCGCAGCCGGCGCAGCCAGTCGGCATAGGCGTCGCGATCGAAATGCGCGCGGCGCGAGCTGTCGACCAGCGAGGAGTCGCCGGGTGCACCGACATTGGGGTGCAATGCCTGCAGCGGGTTGACCAGCACGCAGGCGATGTCGCGGCGCTTGCGCAGCACGCGCAGCGTGTCCTCGTGCATCTCGCGCAGGGTGTAGGTGTGCTGCGGCATCGCCGGGTTGCCCGGCCCCGGCTGCACGTCGTCCCACCAGCCGTGGTAGGCGCCGCAGAAGCGCACCAGGTGCGTGCGCCGCGTGTGGTAACGCGCCAGCCGCACCGCCTGCATCACGGCCTCGGTGCCGGACATATGGAAGGACACCCCATCCAAGCCCGAGATCGCCTTCAGGCGCTGGACGTTGCGCGCCACCACCGGGTGGTAGCTGCCGAGCACCGGGCCGAGCGGCTGCACCAGCGCACTGCCTTCGGCGATGCAGTCCTTGTAGAAGTCCACGCCGAACAGGTTGACGCCATAGGAGCCGGTCAGGTCGTGGAAGACGTTGCCGTCCAGGTCGGTGAGCGTCACGCCCTGGGCCGACTGCAGGAAGCTGGCCACCTTCAGATGCTGGCGCAGCAGCGCGCTGTATTGGAAGGGCACGCGGTAGCTGCCGGTGAACTGCAGGTCCGGCAGGCCCTCGGCCGCCTCGGCGCTGAGTGCCAGCGAGCGTGCATAGCGCTGCTGGTACAGCTGCGCCAGGCGCGCCAGCGCGGCGCGGCGCTGTGCAACCACGCGCTCGGGCGCGCCGTCCGAGGCGAAGAAGTGCTCTTCATCGTAACGGTAGCCCGGCAACCACGACGCGACCCGGCGGGCCATGCGCGCATGGCCCGTCAACGACGGATGCTTGGCCTGCGACAGCTCCAGCCTGCGCTTGGCCAGCGGCAAGCTCACCGCCAGCACGCCCAGCGCGACGGCAGACAAGGCAAAGGTCTCGAGCATGGATGTTCCTGAAAGAGTGACAAGCGCTGATGTACCGCAGCCGCTTGACAGCACGATGAAAAACCGCAGCCCGCTGATGCGATGGCTGCAGCACGAGCAGCTGAACTTCCTGCTGACCAACCGCATCCCGCGCATCGCGCTGACGCATGCGATGGGCTGGTACAGCCGCATCCGCAGCCCCTGGCTGGCCAAGGTGTCGATCGCGGTGTGGCGCCGCTTCACCGATCTGGACCTGAGCGACGCCAAGGCGTCGAGTTTCGACAGCCTGAACGACTGCTTCACGCGCGAGCTCAAGCCCGGCGCGCGCCGCATCGATGCCGACCCTTGCGTGCTGGCCAGCCCCTGCGACGCCATCGTCGGCGCGTGCGGCGACATGCAGGGCACCACGGTGTTCCAGGCCAAGGGTTTCCCGTACCGGCTGGCCGATCTGTTCGGCGACGAGGACGCGGCCCTGCGCTACCGCGACGGCTGCTACGTCACGCTGCGCCTGCGTTCGAACATGTACCACCGCTTCCATGCGCCGCACGCGGGGCGCATCGACCGCGTCACGCACCACAGCGGCGACACCTGGAACGTCAACCCGATCGCGTTGAAGCGCATCGAGTGCCTGTACTGCCGCAACGAACGCGCGACCATCCGCCTGCGCCTGGACGCCGGCGGCCACGTGCTGACGCTGGTGCCGGTGGCCGCGGTGCTGGTGGCCAGCTTGCGGCTGCACTTCATCGACCTGCACCTGCATCTGCGCTATCGCGGGCCAGAGCAGATCGACTGCGACGCGCGCGTGGCCAAGGGCCAGGAACTGGGCTGGTTCGAACACGGCTCGACGATCATCGTCTTCGCACCGCGCGGCTTCGCGCTGTGCCCGGGCATCGAACCCGGCAGCGCGGTGCGCATGGGCCAGCGGCTGATGCGCCTGCCC
>DASQFA010000434.1:0-2943 GCA_035633375.1 Rubrivivax sp. | reverse complement strand
ACCTTCGGGTCGTTGAGCAGTTGCTTGCCATCACCGCTCATCGTCACCTCGCCCGATTCCATCACGTAGCCGCGATCGGCCAGTTGCAGCGCGCGGCTGGCGTTCTGCTCGACCAGCAGGATCGTCGTGCCGCGCTTGTGGATGTCGCCGACGACTTCGAAGATCTTGTCCACCATGATCGGCGACAGGCCCATCGACGGCTCGTCGAGCAGCAGTACCTTGGGCCGCGCCATCAGCGCGCGGCCCATGGCCAGCATCTGCTGCTCACCACCGCTCATCGTGCCCGCCAGCTGCGCACGGCGCTCCAACAGGCGCGGAAAGATGGCGAAGACCTTGTCCATGTCGGACTCGACCTCCTTGTCGTTGCGCACGAATGCGCCCATCAAAAGGTTCTCGGTGATGGTCATGCGCGTGAAGCAGCCGCGGCCTTCGGGCACCATCACCAGCCCCTGCTTGACCAGGTCCCAGGCGCCCTGGCCCTTGATCGACTTGCCCATGAAGTCGATTTCGCCGGCGGCCACCGGCTGCAGCCCGGTGATGGCCTTGAGCGTGGTGGTCTTGCCTGCGCCGTTGGCGCCGATCAGGCTGACCAGCTCACCCTTGCGGACCTCGAAACTGACGCCCTTGACCGCCTGGATGCCGCCATAGGCCACCTTCAGCGCGCTCACCTTCAACAGGATTGGATTGCTCATTGCCAAGATTCCAAAGTCAGTTGATCGGCCGCGCCAAGGCCAACGAGCAGCCACCGCGGAACCGGCTTTGCCGGGCCGCTGGTGGCGCCCACCTGTGGGGGAGTGCCGAAGGCACTACGGGGGGGGTCATTTCAATGCGCCTTGTGTCCGGCGCCCAGATAGGCCTCGATCACCTTCTCGTTGCGCTGCACGTCGTAGGGCGTGCCCTCGGCAATCTGCTTGCCGTAGTCGAGCACGGTGACGCGGTCGCACAGGCCCATCACCAGCTTGACGTCGTGTTCGATCAACAGGATGGTGCGCCCGTCCTTGCGGATGCGGTCGATCAGCTCGCGCAGCACCATTTTCTCGGTGGCGTTCATGCCCGCGGCGGGCTCGTCCAGCGCGATCAGTTTCGGGTCGGTGGCCAGGGCGCGTGCGATCTCCAGGCGTCGTTGGTCGCCGTAGCTCAGTGTGCGCGCCTTGTACTCGGCAAAGCGGCCGATGCCCACGTAGTCGAGCAACTCCTGGGCACGCGCGGCGATGGCGGCTTCTTCGGCCTTGAAGCCACCGGTGCGAAAGATCGCACCGAGCAGGCCGGAATGCGTGCGCACATGGCGCCCGACCATGACGTTTTCCAGCGCCGTCATCTCGGCGAACAGGCGGATGTTCTGGAAGGTGCGTGCGATGCCGGCGCGTGCCACCTCATGCACGGCGGAGGGCTTGTAGGCCTGGCCGCCGAGTTCGAAGCTGCCCGAATCTGGCGTGTACAAGCCGGTCAGGACGTTGAAGAAGGTGGTCTTGCCCGCACCGTTGGGGCCGATCAGGCCGTATATCTGGCTGGGCAGGATGGTCATGCCCACATCCGACAGCGCCTGCAAGCCGCCGAATCGCTTGGACACACCCGCCACCTTGAGGACTTCCATCATGCGGGGCCCCCTTGTTTAGCGATGTTGACCGGTGTCGGCGCCGCCTTGCCATGCTCGGGCGACGGCCACAGGCCCCGCGGCCGGGCGAGCATGATGCAGATCATCGCCAGTGCCACCAGCAGCTGGCGCAGGATGGAAGCGTCCAGGCGCCCGCCGGTCATGTTCTGCAGCGGGTCGGCCACATAGCGCAACACCTCGGGCAGCGCGGCCAGCAGCAAGGCGCCCAGGATCACGCCGGGAATGTGCCCGATGCCGCCGAGCACGACCATGGCGACGATCATGATCGACTCCTGCAGCGAGAAGGATTCCGGCGAGATGAAGCGCTGGAACGACGCAAACATGGCGCCGGAGATGCCGCCGAAGGTGGCGCCCATGCCAAAGGCCATGAGCTTCAGGTTGCGCGTGTTGATGCCCATCGCCTTGGCCGCGGTCTCGTCCTCGCGGATGGCCATCCAGGCACGGCCGATGCGCGAGCGTTCGAGGCGGTAGCAGATGATCACGGTGAAGATCACCAGCGCCAGGAACAGGTAGTAGTAAAGCGTCACCGAGGCGATCCTGTAGCCGAACAGCTCGGTCGCCTTGCCCAGGTCGAGGCCGAAGAAGCTGATCGAGTCGATCTGCGCCAGGCCCTTCGGGCCATTGGTGATGTTCACCGGGGCATCCAGGTTGTTGAGGAAGACGCGGATGATCTCGCCGAAGCCGAGCGTGACGATGGCCAGGTAGTCGCCGCGCAGCTTGAGCGTGGGCGCACCCAGCAAGATGCCGAAGGAGCCGGCGAGCAAGGCGCCCAGGGGGATCACGAACCACCAGGCGGCATGGATACCGTCCGGGAACGTGGCATGGATCCACGGGAAGGTGTCCCAAAGATGCGGCGAAGCCATCAGGCCGAACATGTAGGCACCGACGGCATAGAAGGCCACATAGCCCAGGTCGAGCAGGCCGGCATAGCCGACCACGATGTTCAACCCCAGCGCCAGCATCACGTACAGCAGCGCGATGTCGATGATGCGCACCCAGGCATCACCGAACTGCTGCGCCACCAGAGGCAGCACCAGCAGGGCCAGGCCACAGATCAGGAAGACGACGAGTTTGTTCTTCATGTTCGCTGCTCCCCTCAGGCCCGGTCCGCGACACGCTCGCCCATCAGGCCCTGCGGCCTGAGCGTGAGCACCAGGATCAGCACGATGAAGGCAAAGATGTCCTGATAGTGGCTGCCGAGCACGCCGCCGGTCAGGTCGCCGATGTAGCCCGCGCCCAGGGCCTCGATCAGGCCCAGCAGCACACCGCCGACCATGGCCCCGGCGAGGTTGCCGATGCCGCCGAACACCGCCGCGGTAAAGGCCTTC
>DASQFA010000433.1:0-2229 GCA_035633375.1 Rubrivivax sp. | reverse complement strand
ACCTGCCCGACACCGACGGCCACGCGCTGCTGCACGCGCTGCGCCGCGACGCCACATTGCCTGACGTGCCGGCCTATCTGTGCAGCGCGGACGACAGCCCCGAGATGCGGCAGGCCGCGACGGCAGCGGGATTTGCCGGGTGCTGGAGCAAACCGGTGGACATCCAGACGCTGCGCCGCGAGCTGTCGGCGCTGGGCGCCACGCGGGCGGGTTGACAGCGCCATGCCATGCAAAGCGAAGGCCTCATGAGCAAACGCACGGCCGCCCGAAGTTTGCTCATCCCCCTAGGGGCATAAGCGCTAACTTAATAATCATGAAAATCCAGCCTCACACTGGTATTGACGAAGGCGCGGCGGCTCGCGCAGTCGCGTCGCGATTTCTTGCCAGCGCTGCATACATCCTCGCAGTGACAGGTCGGGATTGCAGGCGCGACTCAGGAGCATGTGCATGAGAGCGAATTCACGCCAGCGTGAGCGGCGCTCGAGCTTCGAGGTCGTGCGCTGCGACGTAGCCCCAGGGGGAAAAGCGCTCGGCCGTGAGGATGAGCTTCTCGATCAGGCAGGCTACGAGCAATTTTCCTTGCAGCCAGGCTTTGGCGCCGGCTTTGTCGGTCTTCTTGAGGTGTCCGAGCTGCAGCAGCGACTTCAACCTCTTGAAGGCCAGTTCGATCTGCCATCGTCGACGGTAAAACTCCATGATCGCTGCGGCAGTTGGGTCGGTAAGGGTGGTCACCACGATCACATAGCCGGCGGCCTCCAGGGTCTCAGGCTTAACGCTGCGCGCCTTCTTCCTCGCCTCTTGCTCGATCGCCTGCTGGGTGGCCAGCGTCTGCGCGACGGTCTTTTTGTATGCGCATACACGCACCGGGATGGAGCCGACGTCGTCTTCCACTCGTGCGGGCCAGTCAGCGGCCTGCCCAATCGCCAGCGTACGCAGCTTGGCGAATATGTTCAGTGGTCGGCCGCGGCGGTCTTGAAGGGGAAGATTGCTCATGTTGGCGCGCAGCACGACATCGGCCTTGCGTTGCACGGCGTAGCGCAGACTGGGTCGCTTGGCAAAACCGCGGTCGGCCATGATCACGTCGCCGGCTCGGATGTCGAAGTGCGTCAGGCTCTCGCCAACATCGGCCCCAGTGATGTGCACCTCATCACAGCTGAGCGTGCGCAGGTTCAGCGCGTAGTGCAAGCGCCAGGTCGAGCCGGTTGCGCCGGGCTCACACACCGAACTGCCGTCGACCAAGCGCACACGTCGGCCCGGCAGCAGCGCCTGCGCAGCCAGCGGCAAAGACATACCCACGGCCATCTCGCGCGCCATCCACTCGAACCAGGCCCCGCAGCCGCGCAACCTCTTGAGCAGCGCCACGTCCGATACGGCCGCCAACCCGCCCGCACTGGCGCGCACCGCCGTCTCGCGCAGCGAGCATCCGTCAGCCAGGTGTATGAGCAGCACACGCAGCAGCGAGCCAACGCTGTCGAAGCCTCGCAGCCGCCGCACAGCCCCAAGCTCAACGGCCTTTGCTTCCCACTGTGCAGGCAACATCTCCACTACAACGTCCCAGTCTTGCCCGATGCTGGCCACTTCGCCGGCACCCGAGTCGTCCAGATCGGCTTCCTCGAACTCTTCGAAATCAATAGGCTCGTCCACAACCGCCTCTTTCTCGTGGCGGGTACGAGCATAGCACGATGAGTCATTTTAAGTTAGCGCTTATGCCGCTCGGGGGGCCCGACGCGCAGCGGCAGGTCTGGGGGGCGCTCTCAATCCACGAAGAAGTCCGGGATCAGGTCCTTCGTGCCCGGCGTCACGCTGTATGGCTCGAGGTCGGTGACGCCACGCTCGATCAGCAGCGCATCGTCGATGAAGAAGTTGCCCGTGACCTGCGTCGCGTCGCTGGTCAGGATCAGCCAGGCGGCATCGGCCAAAATCTCCGGCGTGCGGCACTTGCCGATGTCCACACCGGGGATCATCTGCAGCGCGGCGGTGTTGATGGCCGTACGCGGCCACAGGCTGTTGACGCCGATGCCGTGGCAGCGGAACTCGCCGGCGTGGCCCAGAGTGCACAGGCTCATGCCGTACTTGGCCATGGTGTAGGCCACGTGGTTCTTGAACCAGTGCTCGCGCATGCTCAGCGGCGGGCTCATGTTCAGCACATGCGGGTTGCGCCCGGCCTGGGCGCTCTTGATCAGCTCGTCCAGGCAGGCCTGGGTGCAGCAGTAGGTGCCGCGCACGTTG
>DASQFA010000432.1:0-6016 GCA_035633375.1 Rubrivivax sp. | reverse complement strand
CGTCGGGCGCCAGCACCCGCGTCTGGCGCAGCCGCAGCGCCTGCACGTTGGCCTGCGCGCGCTGTGCGTCCAGCCGCGCCTGCGCGGTGCGCTCGGCCGTCAGGTACTGGTTGATCTGCTGGTCGCTCAGCGCGCCGCTGGGCTGCAGGTCGCGTGCGCGCCTGGCGTTCACTGCGGCTTCGGCCAGCGCGGCCTCGGCCTCGGCCACCCCGGCGCGGATCTGCGCCACGTCGGCCTGCATCATGTCGGGCGCGAAGGTGGCCAGCACCTGGCCGCGCCGGACCGCGTCGCCGACGTTGACGCGCACCTCGGCCAGGCGCAGGCCATTGGCTTCGGTGCCTATGATGGCCTCCTGCCAGGCGGCGATGTTGCCGTTGGCCGCGATCTTCAGCGGCAAGCTGGCGCTTTGCGGCTGGGTGGTGGTGACGCTCAGCGCCGGGCGTGGCGCGGCTGTGGCTGCGCCCTTCTTGTCGTCGGCGCGCACGGCCAGCGTGGCCGCGCCGAGCAGGGTTGCGGCCGCAGCGGCCCACAGCAGCGGTTTCATGTGCTTCGTGTTCATGATCGGGTGTGTCATCGGGTCGTGGCCGGCGCGCCGGTGGGCGACGCGGCAAGGGTTTCGGCGGTGGCAGCGCCACCCGCCAGGGGAGCGGGCGGCGGGGTGTCGATGGTCCAGCCGCCGCCCAGCGCGCGGTACAGGTTGATCCAGGCGGCCACGTATTCGCGCTGCAGCTCGATCAGCGAGCTCTGCGAGATGAGTGCGCTGCGGCGCGCCTCTTCCAGGTCGAACAGGCTGCCCAGCCCGCCACGAAAGCGTGCATCGGTGGCGCGCAGCGAGGCCTCGAAGCCCTCGACCGCGATCTTCGTGTCCTCGACACGGCGCGCGCTGCTTTCCAGCGTGACCAGCGCGGCCTCGACCTCGCGCACCGCCGTGCGCACCAGGCCGCGGTAGGCCGACAAGGCCTCGTCGTAGCGCGCGCGCGCGGCCACCACGTTGGCCGCGAGCGCGCCGCCGTCGAACAACGGCAGCGCCACCTGCACCGGACCGATGGTCCAAAGGTTGCCGTTGATCGAGGAGCTCTCGACGCGCAGCAAGGCCGGGCCGACCGAGCCGGAGATCATCACGCGCGGATAGCGCAGCGCCTGGCTTTGCGCCGTGTCTGCGGCCGCGGCGATGACCAGGCGCTCGGCGCTGAGCAGGTCGGGGCGCTGCATCAGCGCCGCTGCCGGCACGCTGCGCACGGCGATGGCAGCCGGCTGCGGCAGCTGTGCCGAGCGGGACGCCAGTTTGCGGCGCAACGTGGGCTCGTCCATCGCGCTCAGCGCCACCAGCGACTTGACCAGCAGGTCACAGGCTGCCTTTTGCCCGGCCAGCAGGCTGCGCCCCTGTGCCGCGCTGGCACGTGCCAAGGCGGCGTTGGCGGGCGGGAACAGGCCGGCCTGGGCACCCAGCTCGGTGATGCGCGCGGTTTCGGCGCGTGAGCGGGTGTCGGCTTCGGTCTGGATCACCAGCGCCTCACAGCTGCGCAACGAGTTGTAGGTGGCAGCGACTTCGGCCGCGACCGCGATGCGCACCTCGTACCAGCCGGCCTGTGTGCCTTCGAGGCGCGCCACCGCGGCATTGCGCGCCGCCTGGTTGGCACCGAACAGGTCCAGCTCCCAGCTGGCCTGCAGGTTGGCGCCGGCGAAGGTGATGATCTGCTGGCCGACGTCAGCTCGCCCCGTCGAAGCCGAGGCATTGGCATTCACGCCCGGCAGCAGCAGTGCCCCGGCGGAAACGCTGGCCGCGCGTGCCTGCTCGATACGCGACGCGGCGGCGGCGATGCTCGGGCTCGCCGCCTGCGAGGTGTTGATCAGCTCCACCAGCACCGGGTCGTCGAACTGTTTCCACCACTCGAGCAGCGAGCTTTGCCCGCCGCCTGCTGGCAAGGGGGCCTGCCAGGCCGGGGCGGCGTCGATCGGCGGCGGTGTCAGCGGGGGCAAGGCCACCGGCGGCGCAAACAACGAGCAAGCGCCCAGAAGCAGGCTGCCGCCGAGCGCAGCGACCACTGAGTACGGAAAGCGGATCATGCACTGGCTCCCGGCGCGGCCTCGGCGCCGCGCCTTTGCTGCTCGGCATGGATCATGGCCAGCGCGTACATCACCAGCCGTTCGCACCAGCGGTCCAGCGCGTCTGCGCCATCGTTGAGCTGCGGGGCCAGCTGCTGGATGACGTCGTGGCCGACATGCATGTGCACGCCCAGGCCGGCGATGCACACCGCCAGGCGCTGCAACTCGTCGTCGGCCTGTGCCAGAGCGAAGTGCCGGCACAGCACGGCCAGCAGCGCGTCGTGCATGGGTTTGATGCCATGCGTGATCTCCTCCTGCCACAAGCCGGTGGGCTCGAGCATCTCGCGGAAATGCAGCTTCATGCACAGGCGCGCCGTGTCGCCCTGTTTCAATGGTTCGAGGAAGCCGGCATACAGCCCGCCCAGCGCCTGCGCCAGGCTCATCTCGGGCCCGTAGTAGCGCGCAATGTCGTCGTGGGCCGAGCCCGACGGCTCGAAGAACACGGCGCGGTACAGCCCCGCCTTGTCGCCGAAGTAGTAGCTGATCGAGGCGATGTTCACGCCGGCGGCCTCGGCCAGCTCACGCGTCGAGGTTTTCGAGAAGCCCTGTTGGGCGAACAGCCGCAGCCCGCTGTGCAGCAAGCGCGCACGCGAGGCCTCGCCGTCATGGCGCGCGGCGCGCGCCGGCTCGGTGGATGCGGCGCTCATCGCGATCCATGCCCGTGGTTACGCCAGGGCACATTGGCCCATCCAGCGGATGAAACTTGCGCAGCGCTGACGCTCGGCGGGTGATTCATGTCTCCTATTCTGGTGGCTAATCAAACGATTGTTTAGTTTAGGGTCTTTGCGCCCCAGTGGCACCGACAGGGACCTGAACGCTATGTGCTGCTGCACCCCCGGTGCTGCGGGCAAGACCCCGTTCGATGACCACGCCGGGCCAAGCCGCCGGGGTCGCCGTGCCGGCGCCGCCGACAGCGATCTGGAGGCAGTGGCTCGTCGGAATGGATGGCGGAACGAAGCGTGGCCGGACCCCGATGACAGGAGCTTGCGTTGACGAACAGCAACGCGTGCGGCCGCCGGGCTATGCCACACTGGGTAGACTAGAAGCCCGTGTTTGGTCTTCGCCGTCAGGGAAGGATGGATGTACACCACCCTCGTTGCCGGTATTCGCTACCCTGGAGGACTCGTCGCTCATGGCCGTGCATCTTTACTTCTCGTTGATTCCTGAAGCGCTCATCGCCTCGATGCTGCCGCCAGAAAAGTTCGGCCAGCACTACGCCACCGGCCATAAGTTCAAGTCGAAGGGCCAATCGATCTTCTTCGAGATCGATGGGTCGTTCCGGCATCCTTACTTCGACATCGACACGGCGATCTCGCGCTGCGTGCCTTCGGCCGATGGCGCGCCCAAGAAATCGGTGTATGTGTCGGTGTACCGTGTGCTCGAGCACATTCCGATCAGCGCCATCGGCAAGTTGTATCTGACGACTGCGTATGGCAACACCATGGAAGTGCCGCGCGGCGGCGCCTTGCCCGAAGCCATGTCGGGTTTCCACCTATACCATGACCTTGCACCGGTAAACAGCCTGGTAGTCAGCCGGCAGGCTGCCGCCTCGTATTACGAGGGGATCACCAGCAAGCCCGCGAAGTTCATCCGTTTTCCCGGCATGTGCTTCGTCGAGCTTGACTTGGGTGCCTTGGCCAAGGATCCCGAACACGGCGCGGCAGACAACCTGCCCTATTCATTCATTCACCATCTGCGCGAGTCCTTGCTGTCGCTGCCCGATGGCAAGGAAAGCAAGCTCGTGCACCGCGTGCACTCGCCCGAGTTTCCGTACCGCATGGTCAAGGGGGGCTTCTACGTGGGCAATGGACCGGATCTCGCGTTCTACCCGATGCCCTCTCACGCGGATCTGCGGCGCGATCACAACGTCTGGTGGCGTTCGGCCAACCTGTGACCCTTGCGCGGGTGGCGGCCGCCGCCACCGGCCCTTGCCTGCCAAAGTCCCGGGAGCGGGCCGCTCGGGCGTGGCAGTGATGGTTGCCCCAGCGCCGATCTATGCAGACGCCGGGCAAGCGTTTGCGCTAGGGTTTGCGCCAAGCGGCCAAGCGGCCGAGCGGCCGAGCGGCCAAGCGGCCAGGCGTCAACCGTGATGGCCGACCGGGTGATCTCCTGATCTGGCAATGGATCGTGCCCACCCCGGCGGCACTCAGTAGGTCGCGCGGCCACCCGACAGGTCGAACACGGCGCCGGTGCTGAACGAGCAGTCTTCCGACGCCAGCCAGGCGATCATCGCCGCCGCTTCGTGCACCTCCAGGAAGCGGCCCATCGGAATCTTCGACAACATGAAGTCGATGTGCGACTGCGCCATCGTCGCGAACATCGCCGTCTTGGCGGCCGCGGGGGTGATGGCATTCACCATCACGCCCTTTGTGGCCAACTCCTTGGCCAGCGACTTGGTCAGCGCGATCAGCGCGGCTTTCGACGCACTGTAGTGCGAGGCATTCGGATTGCCTTCCTTGCCCGCCACCGAGGCGATGTTGACGATGCGGCCATAGCCGCGCTCGATCATGTGCGGCACGACGGCGCGGCTGGTGAGGTACGGGCCGATCAGGTTGACTTCGATGACGCGGCGCCAGACCACCGGGTCGAGTTCCCAGGTGGTGCCGTTGCCACCGGTGATGCCGGCGTTGTTGACCAGGATGTCGATGCGTTTGTGCCGGGCCAGCGTGGCGGCCGTGGCCTGGGCGACCGAGGCCTCGTCGGTCAGTTCGACCTTCACGCCGCTGACCGGGCCCATCGCCGACAGCGCCGCCTCGGCCTCGGCCAGCTTGCCGGCGTCGATGTCCCACAGCGCCACCTGGGCGCCCGACTTCAGCAAACGTTGTGCCGCGGCGTAGCCGATGCCTTGCGCGCCGCCGGTGATGACGGCGACGCGGCCCTTCAGATCGATCTGGTTCATCGGTTCAGGCCTTTCAGTGTCTGTGCCGCATCGGGTTGCCGGCGGCAATCGTCGATGTACTGGCGGATGATGTCGGCAAAGCGCGTGTCGGCATGCAGGCCCAGCTTCGCGGCACGTGCCCCGGTGGCGCCGGTGGGCCAGTTGGCGACGATGCCGGCGATGCGCTCGTCGCGCTCGAAGCGCACCCGCGCGCGCACGGCCGGCCCGGCCACCTGTTCGAGCGCGTCGAGCATCTCGCCGACGCTGACGTTCAGCGCCGGCAGGTTCAGCGCCAGGCGTCCGCCAAGCGCTTCGCGGCTGGCTTCGTACACGGCGATCAGCCCGGCCACCGCACTGGACGGCGACGACACCGGGTGGCGCACGTCGGCACTCACCGGGCACACCGACTCCACCCCGGCCAGAGGCTCGCGGATGATGCTGGAGAAGAACGATGACGCCGCGCCGTTCGGCCGGCCGGGGCGCACCGTCACCGTCATCAGCCGCGCGGAGCGGCCATCGACGAAGCCCTTGCGGGTGTAGTCGGCAATCAGGTGTTCGCACACTAGCTTCTGCATGCCGTACGAGGTTTGCGGCGCAGGCAGCGCTTCGTCGCCCACCAATGCCGGCAGTGGTACGGACGGATCCGGCCCGAACACCGCCACCGAACTGGAGAACACCAGCCGCGCGGCACGGCCGTGGCGCTGCGCGTGCGTGCGCAACGCCTCCAGCAGCGCTCGGGTGCTGTCCAGGTTGGAGCGCATGCCAAGGTCGAAATCGGCCTCGCATTCGCCCGACACGGCCGAGGCCAGGTGGAACACGCCGTCGCAGGCTTCGTCGGGCAATGCGGCGCACTGGTCGAGCAGCGGGCCGACGCGCGCGCTGACGCGGGCGTCGGCCAGCAGGTCGGCCGGCGGTGCGACCTGGTCAGCCAGCACCACCTGGTCGATGGTCTGTCCTGCCAGGGTGCCGCGCGCCAGCAGCGTGCGCGCCAGCCGTGCGCCGACGAAGCCGCCGCCGCCGGTGATGAGCAAT
>DASQFA010000431.1:0-1895 GCA_035633375.1 Rubrivivax sp. | reverse complement strand
CATGAAGGTGCGCTCGGCCGGGACTTGGTCAAGGTCCGCAATCTGGCCGAGACCGGCCGTTCACCTGGGCAAGATGGTCGGCAGCACCCGACCCATTGTGAGCACTCGAACCTGGCAGAGTGAACGTCCGCAAAGTGCTGTTCAGCCGACCTTCAGACTCCGCCGCTCTGGGACAGCAACCGGCCATCAGGAGTCGGTCGCGGCCGGCGGCTTCCCGGCAGGTCAACATGATCGCCTCGCCCCCGAAGACGCCGGCCATCGAGAGGGTCTGACGCACCTGGGTCTGCAGGCCACGGCAGCGCCGTGGGCACCTCTTGTCCTTCGCGCCGATAAGCACCACACGCGCCTCTCATGTGACGCGTCGCCCAAGCGGCTTGTTGCAAATCGGCACTCAACATGCCGCTGCCCGGCGGGTCCGACGCCGCGATCAGCGATCTCGGCGCGCAGTCATCCGATCAATGGATTGCGGACTGCAAGCGCTGGAAACCGGGAGAAGTCGCGGTCGGCCGACCACAACTCGGCCACGCCGTGCGAAAGGCAGATCGCGGCGATGCGCGCGTCGTGAATCGCCCCCCCGTGCGCCTTGGCCGCCAGCGCCAGCGGCTCCAGATGCTGCAAGTAGTCGTCGGCCTCGGCGATGAACGCAAGGTTGGCCAGCGTCTGCAAAGCGCGCAGTTGAGCGAAAGCCGTGCTGGCGGGCGTGGCGGTCTTGTAGATGCGGGGATGTGTGACGACGGCGAAGAACTCGTGCGCACACGGCCAGGGAATGGCCCATGCCCGGGCCCCGACGGCGAGCGACTCCAGTGTCAGGCGTGCACGGTCGTGGAAGGGCGAGTCCGCGCGGTGCGCATAGACCAGGATGTTGGTGTCAACCGCGATCACGGTAGATCTCGTCGCGCATCGTCTCCCAGCCGGCACCCGCGAACTCCGGCGACAAGCCGTCACCCAGGAAAGGCTGCAGGGCAAAAGGCGCGGCAGGCTTGCGCCTGCGCGCCCGCAGCGCCAGGCGCAGGCCCTCTTCGATCAGCGCCTTGAGCGTGGAGTTTTCGCGCCGCGCAACAGCTTTGCTACGCTCCAGAAGGTCGTCCGGCAGTTCGATGGTAGTCTTCATATGGGTTACCCATACTTTTGATACGGGTCGCATGGTAACTGGGTTGCGATGGCCGATCAAGCCGCTTCCAGGCCCGCCAGCGCGTAGTGGCGTCAGCGCAGGTACAGCGCCTCGAAACGCACGCGCACCGCGCCGCGGCCATCGCGCAGTTGCAGCGTGTTGCCGACGATGCGGCGCGAGGCGGTGGCTTCGAGTGCGGCCAGCAGGCGCGCTTCCTGCACCAGCACGTGGCTGGGGCAGGCCTTTCGCGTACTCGCCAGGCGGATGAAGCGGACTGAAGCTCACGCTCAAGATTTCGAGCGCCCAGCGCTTTTAGGGCATGTAGTCATGCCCGTCGTAGTGCCTGGCTTGAACGCCGGTCACGCGGGCATTGCACGGGTTCTCGGCACGTTCGTGCTTCGTGGTTCGCCGCCATCTTCGATCGCGGGTTCCGATGATTCTGGGCCCGGAGTCATCGCAGCAGATGCGGGCCGCAGGCACTACGCTCGTCTCATGGACCTGGTTCAAGGAACGGAATGCCGCGTCTGCCGCGAAATCCGGCACCGCAGGTCCCGCTACCGCGCCTATCGCTTGACCTTGGATATCGAGTGGGCTGGCCATGCCACACGACGGGAGCGCCAACAGCGGACAGCCCATGAATACGCTCACCCTTGCTGAGGCCGCCGGGTTTCTGAAGATGCACCCAGAGGAGGTGCGCAGCAGGGCCAAGCGCGGCCTGATTCCAGCGTCGAAACCCGGGCGCCGATGGGTCTTCATCGATGACGATCTTGCGGCGTTCCTCAGG
>DASQFA010000430.1:0-3797 GCA_035633375.1 Rubrivivax sp. | reverse complement strand
TACTTCTGGGACCAGGAGCAACCGTCGACGGTGTGGGGCCAATGGGGTTACGGCACTGAATTCACCAAGCGCCATCCTGTCGATGGCATCGACCAGCGCTTGACCAACAGCCGCTATGGCCCCTGGGTGGACGAGGACGAGGTCTACCGCCTGAGCGGCCAGGCCGACCACTCGAAGCCGGGCCACAAGCCGCTGGCGGCGTGCCGATCGCATGGCGCGCATGTCGCCGACCTGGCCTGCAACCGCCCCGGGCCGGGCACGCCGCCGACGCCACCGGCGCCCTGCGCGCGACCTGTCATCGCGGTGCAGCTGCCGGTGGTCACGGTGGCCGACACCTCGGGGGCCACGCTCGAGCCGCAGATCTACAACGGCCTGTGCTACATCCTGCACAGAGCCCAGGACATCGCCAGCCAGTGCGGCATGGCGTCGTTGCCCGTCGTCGTCAACGTCAGCTATGGGCTTATCGCAGGGCCGCATGACGGCTCGGGCGTGCTCGAGGCGGCGATCGACAAGTTGCTGATCGAGCACAACTCGGCCAGCAGCCCCGCTCGACTGGTATTGCCGGCGGGCAACAACTTCCTTTCGCGCTGCCACGCCCAGTTCACGGTGCCGGCGAACGGCTTGCATGAGTTGCTCTGGCGCGTGCTGCCCGACGATTGGACCGAAAGCAGTGTCGACATCTGGTTCCCCGCCGCGGCCAACGTGAACTCGCTGTCGGTGCTGATCACCGCGCCCGATGGCAGCACGGGCACCGGGCCTTTCACGGTCAACGGCACATGCTGGTTTCCGGTGACCGGCACACCTGTCGGCCAGGCGTCGTTCCAGGCCGTCGGCAGTACCACCCTGCGCGCGCGCATCACGCTGTGGTTGGCCCCGACCGCCGACCCCGAGGGCAAGTTGCTTCTGGCGCAGGCCGGCCTGTGGCGCATCCAGGTCGACAACCGCGCGGGCGCTGCCGCCATTCAGGACATCGAAGCCTGGATCCAGCGCGACGACACGGCACCGGGCTACCTGCGACGCGGCCGCCAGTCGTACTTCGATGACGCCGCCTACAAGCGCCACGACGACGGCGGCCGGGCCATCGATGTCGACAATGCCGCCAGCTACGTCAAGCGAGACGGCACCTTGAATGCCATTGCCACGGGCACGCAGCCTGTCGTGGTGGGCGGGTTTCGTCGCAGCGATGGCGCACCGGCTCCCTATTCCGCTTCCGGGCCACTGCCGCCACCCGGGCGTGGCGCGCCCAATGCCTATGGCCCGGATGCGATGTTGCCCAGCGACGATTCGCCGTCACACCGGGGTGTGCTGGGCGCAGGCACGCGCAGCAATTCGTGTGTGGCGCTGCAGGGCACCAGCGTGGCGGCACCGCAGGCGGCGGTGGCCCTGGCCGAGTGGTTGGCAACGGGCTCGTCGGGCACGCGCAGCGCCGTGTTTCAGGCCGCAAAGGTGCAGGAAGCAACCCCGCCGCCGTTGCCTGTGCCCAAGCCAAAGCCAAAGCGCGGCGGTGGTGGGCGAATTCGCACGTTCTCCAACAGGCCACCGCGTCGGGAGCCGTGAACGCCGGGCCGGTGGAGCGCTTGCGCGACGCCTGGCTGAGACATGGAACGAGACGATGCCGCCGAGTCCCCAGGGCGCCACCGTCAGACTGGGCAACTCGGTCAAGGACATGCCACAGCGCCGATGCGCAATGTTCGGCCGAGCGTGACTGAATGCGGCGGCGTCCAGCGGCACCTCATCCAGCACCGTGGGCGCGAAGAGAGCCGGCGACCGCCAACCAGGAGGGGCTGAACTCGCTGGTGTTTGGCGGCATGACGGCGCTGCCGGTGCGTGGGCGCCCAAGCTGAGCCGCAGGCCACGCCTGCAGACCCGGCGCGAGTTCAGCGGCGCGGCCGCAGGCCCCATCGGGCCAGCTTGCCGGGCTTCATTTCATCGTCCAGCGTGCGCTGGAGGCTTCGACCACCGCGCTCATCGGCGCTCCGCCGTGCCGCAAGGCGCGCAGCCAGCTGGCGTCGTTGCCCTCGAACAGCGAATCGCGAATCTGGTTGTTGGCCTCCAGCGAGCGCAGGTCGAGCGCGTGTTCGGCCACGCGCGCGAGGGTGCGGATGATGTCGTCGCGCAGCTTCTGGCGTTGTTTGGTCTTCGGGTCGACGATCTCGCCATCGAGGCCGAAGCGGCAGGCCTGGAAGCGGTTGTAGGTGTAGACCAGATAGTCGTCGTCTTCCGGCTCGAAGGGCCGCTCTTCGCGCAGGTAGCGGCACAGGCTTTGCAGGTAGCAGGCCAGCGCCGCGGCCTTGTCCACCGTGAGCGGCGTGTCGCACACGCGCAGCTCGATGGTGCCGAACTCGGGCTTGGGCCGGATGTCCCAGTAGAAGTCCTTCATCGACTGCACCACGCCGGTGCTGGTCATCTTCTCGAAGTACTGGCCGAAGGCCTGCCAGGTGAGCACGAAGGGCGCACGCCCCGACAGCGGGAAGGCAAACACCGAGTTCAGCCGCGCCGAATGGAAGCCCGTGTCCACGCCCTGCACGAAAGGCGACGAGGCGCTGAGCGCGATGAAATGCGGCACGTAACGCGACAGCGCGTGCAACAGCCACAACGCGTCGTCGCCGCTGGGCACGCCGATATGCACGTGTTGGCCGAAGACGGTGAACTGCTTGGCCAGGTAGCCATACAGCTCGCTGATGTAATGGAAACGCTCGGTCGGGAAGATCTGCTGCTCGCTCCAATGCTGGAAGGGGTGCGTGCCGCCGCCGCCAATGCCGATGTTGAGCTTGCGCGCGCCGCGCGAAAGCTGGCGGCACAGGTCATGCAACTCGTCGCGCAGCGAGGCATGCTCGCGCTGGATCGAGGTGCCGATCTCGATCATGCTGCGTGTGATTTCGGGCTTCACGTCCCAGGCGCCAGGGTGCTTGTCCAGCGCACGCAGCAGGTCCTGCGCGCGCGGCGCCAGGTCGAACTCGAGCGTGTCCAGCAACTGCAGTTCGAGCTCGACGCCCATGGTCAGTGGCTCTGACACGGTGAAGGATTCAAGCGGCATGTTTCGTCTCCTCGCGGCATTCGCCGGCCACATGCCGCAGCCCCAGGTTCAGCCACAGCGGGCCGCTCAGCTGCATCGCTGCCGCCGCCACCAGCAAGGCCTGCAGCAGGGCCGGATCGAGGCCGGGCAGTTGCTCGGCCCAGCGGAAGCTGTCGGCCACCAGCAGCACCGCCAGCGTGCTCATCGGCTGCAGCGCCAGCGTCAGGCCCAGCGCCTGACGCCAGCCCAGTCCGCTGGGTCGCGCCAGCAGCGCCACGCCCAGGCCCTTGCCCAGCAGCCGTGCGGCGATCAGTGCCAGCACCCAGGGCCAGACCTGCTGCACGCCGTCGAGCGTGAAGAGCACGCCCAGGCTGATGAACAACAGCACCGTCAAGGCGGCACCCGCGCTGCCCAGGTAAGGCTCGACGGTCAGGCGGTGGCCCATCAAGGCGCGCGCGGTCATGCCGGCGACAAGCAGCGTCAGCAGCGGCGACAGTCCCCAAGTTGAGGCGAGCGTGGCCGCCAGCATGACCAGCGCGATCTGCAGCACCGGCATGCTGGCGGGCTGGCGGCTCAGCCGCGCCGCGCGGTCGAGGACCCAGCCGCCCAACAGGCCGAGCAGGAAGGAGCCGCAGACGACGAACAAGGCGCTGGCCACCCAGGCCAGGGCATCACTGGCCAGCGAGCCTTGGCCGGTCATGGCCAGCAGGGGCCACAGCTTGAGGGCCAGCATCGCGAAAACGCTGTTGATGGCGCACATCATCAGCAGCCGTTCGCCCAC
>DASQFA010000429.1:0-1710 GCA_035633375.1 Rubrivivax sp. | reverse complement strand
GTAGGTGGCGATCAGCTCGCGCGCGCGGCGCACCAGCACGCCCGGCCGGCGCAGCCCGGCGCGGGCGTAGGGCGCCTGGTCGAAGCTGCGCAGGCCGATGTTGTCGGCCACGCTCAGGCTGGCCACGCAGGCATTGCGCAGTGGTTCTTCGGGCAGGCCGCGCACCTTCATGCGGCGGTTCTGCGAACGGGTGGCGCCATAGGCCTGGCCCGCCACCGTGACCGTGCCGCCGCTGCGCGCGCGCTGCCCGGCCAGCGCCTCCATCAGCTCGCGCTGGCCGTTGCCGGAGACACCGGCAATGCCGACGATCTCGCCGGCATGCACCTGCAGGTTCAGGCCGTTCACTGCCGTCTCGCCACGATCGCCCATGACCTGCAGAGCGCGCAGCTCCAGCCGCACGGCGCCGTGCGGGGTGTCGCTGCGCTGCAGGCCCGGCGCATCGCTGCCGCCTGCGGCTTCGGCGCGCGCGCCGGCCGAGGTGTCCTCGCCGACCATCATCGAGGCCAGCTCCGAGGGCATGGCGCCGGCCACCGCGCGACTGGCCACCAGCGCGCCGCGGCGCAGCACGGTCACGTCGTCGGCAAAGGCCAGCACCTCGCGGAACTTGTGCGTGATCATGACCACGCTGCACTGGCCGGCGTGGGCGCGTTCGCGCAGCGTGCCCAGCACTTCGTCGGCTTCCTGCGGCGTGAGCACCGAGGTCGGTTCGTCCAGGATCAGCAGGCGCGGCTTCAGGTACAGCTGCTTGAGGATCTCGAGCTTCTGCTTCTCGCCCGCGCTCAGCTCCTGCGGCGTGGCGTCCAGGTCGAGCTGGAACGGCGCTGCCGCCATGAACGCCTGCAGCTCGCTGCGCACGCGCTTCCAGTCGATGATGACCGGCAGCGCGCCCCTGGCGATGAGCAGGTTCTCGGCCACGGTCATGCCCGGCACCACGGTGAAGTGCTGGTAGACCATGCCGATGCCCAGCGCGCGGGCCACCGTGGGCGAGGCGATGTCGTGCTCGCGATCGTCCAGCAGCACGGCGCCGCTGTCGGGTTTCTGGTAGCCGACGATGCACTTCACCAGCGTGCTCTTGCCGGCGCCGTTTTCGCCCAGCAGCGCGTGCACCGTGCCCGGGCGCACCGTCATCGACACGCGGTCCAGCGCGGTGAACGCGCCGAAGCGCTTGGTCAGCTCGAAGGTCTGCAGTGCCAGGGCGTTCACAGCGCAGCCACCGCTTCGATGAGCGCGGCCGAGTTCGACACCGCGCCGAACACGCCGCCTTGCATCGTCACCATCTTCAGTGCGGCCTCGTGGTTGCCGCGGTCGGTGGCGCCGGTGCAGTCGTCGAGGATCAGGCATTCGAAGCCGCGGTCGTTGGCCTCGCGCATCGTGGTGTGCACGCACACGTCGGTGGTGATGCCGGTGAGCACCAGGTTGCGGATGCCGCGGGTGTGCAGCAGCAGCTCCAGGTCGGTGGCGCAGAAGCTGCCCTTGCCGGGTTTGTCGATGACCGGCTCGCCCGGCAGCGGGGCCAGCTCGGGGATGATCTGCCAGCCCGTTTCGCCGCGCACCAGGATGCGCCCGCACGGGCCCGGGTCGCCAATGCCACGCCCCTCGGCGCCGATGCGCTGCGAGCGCCAGCGCTTGTTGGCGGGCAGGTCCGACAGGTCGGCGCGATGCCCTTCGCGGGTGTGGATGATGGTGAAAGCCTTGCGGCGCATGGCCGTC
>DASQFA010000428.1:0-8847 GCA_035633375.1 Rubrivivax sp. | reverse complement strand
ATGGGATTGCAGGGGCTGTTCGACCGCAGTGTTGGTGCCAAGCTGAGCCGAGCCGAGGCAAAGGGCAAGGCCGTGCGGCAACGGCAGATCGACAAGGTCGAAAAGGAACGCGAGCGCAGGCACCAGGCCAAACGCGATTCGACCCTGACCACGCGCATGGACAGCAAGTTCGACAGCCGCTTCGATGCGCCGGCGCCGGCGCAGGGCGCGCCGGGGGACACTGCGCGCAAGATTGCAGCGCCGTAACGCAAGTTTGCTGGGGTCAGGTCTAGTTAGCTTGGGTCAGGTCTTGCCTCTTGCCTGACCGCGGGCGGCGTCATGGCGCAACTGATGGGAGTTCCGCCCGTTTGCCACCCTGCTGAAGCTGCAAAGCGGCCTGTTGGCCACTCTTGCGCTGCATGGGAAACAGGCGGCACAACCAGGCACTCAACCATCCTGCGCCATTGACGTCTGATGCGCTGTTGCTTAGCATCATGCATCATGCGCACCACGATCGACATCGACGACCCGATCCTGCGCGATCTGAAGCGGCTGCAGAAGCGTGAAGGCAAGTCCTTGGGCCGGCTCGTCTCGGACCTGCTGGCCCAATCGCTGGCGGCGCAGCGCGCCGAGCAGCCTGCGCCAAGGCCCTTCCGCTGGGCCAGCCAGTCCATGGGGCCGCGCATCGATCTGCGCGACAAGGACGCGCTGCTCGATGTGCAGGACGAGTCGGCGCAATGAGCTTCGGCATCGACGTCGACATCCTGCTTTACGCGTCCGATCAGGGCAGCCCGCAGCACCCGCGTGCTGCGGGCTTCCTGCAATCCTGCGCTGCCGGCGGGCAGGTCTTCTGCCTGGCATGGTTGACGCTGATGAGCTACCAGCGCATGGCCACGCACATGCGGATTTTTGCGCAACCTTTGTCGCACGCCGATGCGGTGCGCAACGTGGAGGCATTGATGGCGTTGCCGCACTGCCGGGTCATCGGCGAGCAGGAGGGTTTCTGGGCCGTCTATCGCGAGATCACTGGCGATGTGCCCACGCGCGGCAACCTGGTCCCGGACGCGCACCTGGCTGCGGTGTTGCGACAAAGCGGTATCGCCACGCTCTACACCCACGATCGCGACTTCCGCAAGTTCGCGTTCCTGGACGTGCGCGATCCGCTGGCGTGAGGTGGGGTCATGAGGTGGGGTCAGGTCTTGCCTTTTGACCCGGTGCTTACCAGGAGAGGTGCTCGGGTCTTGTCTCTTGCCCGCTGCGCGCCACGTTCCTCCCGGGCGATCAGCCGGCTGATGCGCGACACCGACAGCCCCAGTTCTGCGGCGATGTCGCCCATGCGCAGGCCCGACTCGCGATACGCGCGCCAGATCGCCTGATCGCGCGTGGGGCATTCGTGCAGCCACTGTTGCAGGCTGCGCACCGCACGGCCGCGCTGTGTGCGCGGCACTTCGACGGCGTTGGCGCGCAACGGCTCGGCGCGCACAAGCATGCGCGTCACGAAGTCCTCGTCGCCCAGATAGATCTGCTGGCGCAGCCCTTCAGCCCACAACGCCACGTCGCGACCGGCAGCCACCAGCGCGGCATAGCGCGCAGCCGCGCGGCGTCGATCGGCAGTGCCGCGGCAGGGCCGGCCCAGCAGGTGCTCGTGCAGGCCGGTGGTGTCGAGCCAGTCGGGTGAAGGCTCCGCGCCGACATGCGCGCGGTAGCTGGACCAGGCCCAGTCGCCAGCATGTGGCACCATGCCGGCACGCACGGGGTTCAGTTCGACATAGCGGCACACTGCCAGCAGGTAGCTGTCACGATCGACCAGGATCGCATTGAACCGGCCCTGGAACAGGTGGCCGACCTTGCCGTGGCGCCGGTTGAAACGCTGGGTGTAGACGCCGTTCACATGGCGCATCAGCCGCGACAGGTTGCCCTGCCGCGTGTGCAGCACGAAGTGGTAGTGGTTGCCCATCAGGCAATAGCTCAGCACCTGGGCGTCAAAGCGCTGCATGGCTTGGTCGAGCACGAGGCGCAGCGCGCTGCGGTCGGCATCGTCTGCGAAGATTTCTTCACGGCGGTCGCCGCGCGAGGTGACGTGATAGACCGCGCCGGGAAACTCGATGCGCAAAGGGCGGGACATTAAAGGCATGATGGCGCTGTGATAGGCAAAAGGCAAGACCTGACCCCTTTGCTGTGACCCCATTGCTGACCCCATTGCTTGTGGCTGCGGCGCTGGCTGCGGCCAGCGGCCCGTCACTGCTGGCCTTCAACGTTTCGCCTTCGCCGACCTTTCTGAACCAGGCGTTGGCGCTGGCGCTGTGGGGCATCTTCGTGGCCCTGGCGGCCATGCTGGCTGATGGGGCACAGGCGCTGCGCGGCGCGCTTCGGGATGCGGCCTTGCCGCTCGCGGCGCTGGCCCTGCTGGTGCTGTCGGTGCTGTGGTCCTGGGGCCCGGGCGCTCTGCCTTCGGGGCTGGCGCTGTCGGCCATCGGCCTGCTGCTGGCCACGCTGCTGCTGCTGCTCAGCGGCGCTGCCACGCGCGCCAGCGCGCAGGCCGTGCCGGTGTTCGCGCTGTTCTGCATGGGCTGGGTGGTCGCCGGTGGGCTGAACGCGGCCATCGGCGCCGTGCAGGTGTTTGCGCCCGGCTGGACGGATGGCGACTGGATTGCGCGTTCGGGCCTTCCCGGCCGCGCCGTGGGCAACCTGCGCCAGCCCAACCATCTGAGCAGCCTGCTGCTGTGGTCGGCCATCGCCGTGGTGCCGCTGCTCGAGCTGGGCCGCATCCGGCGCGCCGTGGGTGCGGCACTGTTCGCGTTGATGGTCTTCGCGGTGGTGCTCACGGCCTCGCGTACCGGGTTGCTGGGCGTAGGCATGCTCGCGCTGTGGGGTCTGATCGACCGGCGCCTGTCGCGGCCGACGCGCGCACTGCTGCTGCTTTCGCCGCTGCTGTACGGGCTGGCCTGGCTCGGCCTGGCCGCCTGGGCCGAAGCCGCGCAGCACACCTTCGGCGGCGAGGCACGTCTGGCCGAGGCCGACCTGTCGGGATCGCGTTTCGGCATCTGGGCCAACAGCTTGAGCCTGATCCGCCAGCAGCCGTGGTCGGGCGTGGGCTTCGGTGAATTCAACCTGGCCTGGACACTGACCCCCTTTGCGGAGCGCCCGACGGCGTTTTTCGACCATACGCACAACCTGCCGCTGCAACTGGCGGTGGAACTCGGGCTGCCGCTGGCGGCGGCGGTGATGGCGCTGCTGCTGGCCGGGTTGTGGCGCGCCTGGCGACTGAGCCTCGCCGCGGATGCCGATACCGGTGTCACGCTGCGCAGCGCCTGGGTGATGCTGCTGCTGATGGCGCTGCACAGCCAGCTTGAGTACCCGCTGTGGTATGCGTACTTCTTGTTGCCGGCGGCCTGGCTCTGCGGTTATGGGCTGGGCAATCCGCGCCGTGCCGCCGGGGCGTCGGCGGAGCCTGTGCAAACCGGCGCGGCGCCGACACGCGCGCTGTTCGTGGGCGGCATGTTGCTGGTCATCGGCAGCGCACTGGCCCTGGTCGACTATGTGCGCGTGGCCCTCATCTTTGCGCCGCCGCAGGACGGCACGCCGCTGTCCGAGCGCATTGCCGACGGCCGTCGCAGCGCGCTGTTTGCGCACCATGCCGACTATGCCGCGGTGACCACGCGCGACGATCTGCCGGTGTCGGGTGAAGCGTTCAAGCAGGCGCCGCACTACCTGTTGGACACCCGGCTGATGATCGCCTGGGCCCGAGCGCTGGCCCGCGCCGGTGAACTCGACAAGGCGCGCCATCTGGCGCAAAGGCTGCGCGAGTTCCGCAATCCGCTGGCCGACGAGTTTTTCGCGGCCTGCGAGGCGCCGCGCGAGGATGCGCCAGCGGCCTTTCAGTGCGAAGCCCCGGAGCGCGTGCCGGCCTGGCGGGAATACCTCGACTGAGATCGTGCGAGGCTTTTGCAGCCAGTGCCGGTGCCGGTGCGCTACGGCGCGGCGGCCCAGTCGCCCGACTTGCCGCCGCTCTTGTGCAGCAGGCGGATGTCGCCCATGACCATGCCGCGGTCCACCGCCTTGCACATGTCGTACACGGTGAGCAGGCCCACCTGCACGGCGGTCAGCGCTTCCATCTCCACGCCGGTGCGCCCGAGGGTCTCGACCTGCGCGGTGCAGCGCAGCAGCGATGCCGCCGCGTCCAGCTCGAAATCGACGGCCACACGCGTGATCGGCAACGGGTGGCACAGCGGCACCAGGTCAGCGGTGCGCTTGGCGCCCTGGATCGCGGCGATGCGCGCCACGCCGATGACATCGCCCTTTTTCGCGCTGCCGCTTTGGATCAGCGCCAGTGTCTGCGGCTGCATGCGGATCACGCCCGAAGCGCGGGCGACGCGGTGCGTGGCCTGCTTGGCCGAGACATCGACCATGTGCGCCTGGCCCTGGGTGTCGAAATGTGTCAGCGGGGAACTCATGGGCGCTACGTTGTCAAACACAGGGTGGCTATCTGCCAGTGTCATGATAGCGGCCGCACTGCCAAGCCCAGCCGGTTGGCCTTCCAGGAAAGCGTTTGAAGCGATCTCTCATCTCGGCGCGTGCGCGCGCCCTTTGGCTGGCCGCCACGCTGTGCGCCGGCCTGCCCGCACAGACGGCGCTGGCGCAGGTGCGGCTGCCGGCGCTGGGCGAAGCCGCGGCCGAGGAGTTCAGCCTCAGCACCGAGCGCAGCCTGGGCCTGCAGATCATGCGCGAGATCCGCCGCGACCCGGACTACCTGGACGACCCGCCGTTGCTGGACTACCTGAACAGTGTGTGGAAACCGCTGCTCGAAGCGGCACGCCAGCGCGGCGAGATCACCCCCGAGACCGCCCAGCTGCTGGCCTGGGAGGTGTTCCTGGTGCGCGACCGCAGCGTCAATGCCTTTGCGCTGCCGGGCGGCTATGTCGGCGTGCACCTCGGGCTGATCGCCATCACCGGCTCGGGCGACGAGCTGGCTGCGGTGCTGGCGCATGAGCTGTCGCACGTCACGCAGCGGCACATCGCGCGCGGCATCGTCAACACCCAGCGCACCACCTTGCTCAGCCTGGCCGGGCTGATCCTGGGTGTGCTGGCAGCCAGCCGCAGCGGCAGTGCCGAAGCCACGCAGGCGGCGGTAGTCGGCGCGCAGGCCGGTGCGATCCAGAGCCAGCTGAACTATTCGCGCGACATGGAGCGCGAGGCCGACCGCGTGGGCTATGGCGTGCTTACCGAGGCCGGCTTTTCAGCGTCGGGCATGGCCGCCATGTTCGAGAAGCTGGAGAGCGCCAACCGCCTCAACGACAACGGCGCATTCCCCTACCTGCGCAGCCACCCGCTGACGGTGGAGCGCATCAGCGAGGCGCGCGCGCGCCTGACGCTGGCCGGCGCCGCCGCGCCGTCCGACCCGCTGCAGCATCTGCTGATGGGCGCGCGCGCGCGCGTGCTGATGGATTCAAGCATGGATGGCCTGCGCCGCCAGCAGCAGCGCCTGGGCAGTGCCCTGGTACCGGGTACGACGCCGATGCCGCCGAACGAGCGGCTGGCGGCACTGTATGCCGGTGCGCTGGCCTCCTTGCTGCTGCGCGACACGGCCGGCGGCGAGGCGGCGGTGTCGAAGGCGCTCGAGCTGCTGCGCGGCAGGGCCACGCCGGCACCAGCCGCCGAGAGCGTATTCAAGCTGCTGCAGGCGCAACTCTGGCTGCAGCGCGGCGATGCGACGGCGGCCGTCAGGCTGCTGGATTCACCCGCCTTCCAGCCGGCTTCGCGCTCGAGCATGTTGCTTCGCGCCCAGGCTGCCATGGGCCTGTGGCATGCACCGGCGCTGGCGGGACAGCCGCGGTGTGCGCCCCCGCCCCAGGCGCAGGGCCTGCCGCAGGGGCCGGACAAGGGCGCATCGGCGCCGCCCGACACGGCCTGCGACGTTGCGGCGGCGGCGGTGAAGGAGTTGCGCCACAGCAGCGAGGCCTTGCAGACCTGGCTGTCGATCCATGCGAACGATGCGCTCGCCTGGGGCCTGCTGGCGCAGGCCGAAGAGGCGCTGGGCCAGCGCCTGCGTGCCATGCGCGCCCAGGCCGAGGCGCGCGCCGCGCTTGGCGACACTGCCGGCGCCATCGATCGCCTGCGTGCGGCGCAGGCGCTGGTGCGCAGTGGGGCGGCGAACGATTTCATCGAGGCCTCGGTCATCGATGCGCGCCTGCGCCAGCTCGAAGCCATGCGCCGCGAGATCAGCGCCGAGTTGCGCGGCAAACTGGCCGGTCTGCGCGAAGGCGCCGCACCGCACTGAGAGCCTGAGGAAGTGCATGCGCACTGCCGAGTGCCGAAGGCCCGGCTCCTCTGTGGGCCGGGCTGAGCCCCGTCGCCTGGGCAGCGCTGGCGGCGACAGGCAGAATGGCACTTCGTGCCGCGACCGCAGGAACGCCATGCCCGAACCCCGCCAGGACGTCGACACCGTATTCGAAAGCCGGCTGCAATCGCTGCCTTTGCTGATGCGCGGGAAGGTGCGCGACAACTATGCGGTGGGTTCAGACCGCATCCTGATGATCGCCAGTGACCGCATCTCGGCCTTCGACGTGGTCATGGGCCAGGCCATCCCCGGCAAGGGCCGCCTGCTCACGCAGATGGCGCTGTTCTGGTTTGCGCGCCTGGCCCATGTCGTGCCCAACCATCTGAGCGGCGACGACCCGGCCAGCGTGGTGGCCGCCGACGAGCGCGCAACCGTGGCCGGCCGATCGATGCTGGTCAAGCGCCTGCGGCCGCTGCCGGTGGAAGCCGTGGTGCGCGGCTACCTGGCTGGCTCGGGCTGGGCCGAGTACCGCCGCGCGGGCGCGGTGTGCGGCGTGCCGCTGCCGGCCGGGCTGGTGAACGCATCGCGCCTGGGAGAGCCGATCTTCACGCCCGCCACCAAGGCCGAAGCCGGCGCACACGACGAGAACATCGATTTCGCTCGCATGCAGCAACTCATCGGCGCCGAGCTTGCGCTGCGCGTGCGCGAGGTGTCCCTGCGCCTGTACCGTGAGGCGGCCGAGTTCGCGCTGGCCAAGGGCATCATCATCGCCGACACGAAGTTCGAATTCGGCCTCGACGAAAACGGCACACTCACGCTGATGGACGAGATCCTGACGCCCGATTCATCCAGGTTCTGGCCACGCGACCTCTATCGCCAGGGCAGCAACCCGCCGAGCTTCGACAAGCAGTTCCTGCGCGACTGGCTCGAAGCCGCCCAAATTGGGGGCCAGCCCTGGAACAAGAAGGCGCCGGCGCCGGTGCTGCCCGAGGCGGTGATCCGCGCCACCGCGGCACGCTATGCCGAAGCGCTGCGCATCCTGACGGGCTGAAGGCATGGCCTCGCGCTTGCTCACCCAACTGGCGGCGCGCATCGCCGCCGCGCGAGACCCGGTCGAGGCGGCCTGCCTGCGTGCGCAGATCGGCATCTACCTGGCGCGCCAGGGCAAGCACGCTGAAGCACAGGGCATAGTCGATGCAATCCGCGGCGAGTTCGGCACCAGGCCCAATGCGGAGGTCACGGCCTGGATCAGCCTGGTCGAGGCCGTGAGCCACTTCTTCAGTCAGCCGGGGCCCAAGGCGCTGGACCGGCTGCAGCGCGCACATGCGTTGAGCCGGGCCATCAACCACCCGCTGCTGGTGCCGCTGTGCGCGGCGTGGCTGGCGCACGTGGAATTCAACGCCAACCGCATGCAGCCGATGCTGCAATACGCGGTCGAGGCGCTTCGGCAGGCCCAGCCAGAGCACCATGCCGCGTTGGCCCGCGTCAGCCTGGTCATTGCGGATGCCTTCCACTATGCCGGCCGCTTCGACTTGGCCAAGGATTGGTATGCGAAGGTGCACGAGCATGCGCTGGTCGATGGCGACGACGCGATGATCAGCGCGATGCTGCATAACGTTGCGGCGTTACGGGCAAACCAAGTACGACTCGCAGACTCTTTCCATGAACCTCAACCCGAAGAGGCAGAGCGAGCTCTCTTGGAATTGGAGTCCACAAAGAACTATGACTTGGGCATAGGGACGTTATCCTTATCGCTGTTGATTCCGCTTGTTCGCGCCCAGCTATGTATGGTGCGAGGTCGATATGCAGAGGCCGTCGTCCTCTACTCGGCGACTCTCGATCGACAAAGTACCGAAAACCTGGAACGACGCGAGGCATGCTTCTTCGCGGAACGAGCTTGGTGTTCCATCCAGCTTGGCCAAACAGCAGCGGCCATCGCGGATGTTGATGCAGCCTGCGAGCGACTAGAGACTCCTGCGGACGCAGATGATTTGGCTTCAGCGCACGCCAGACTCTGTGCGATCTTTGAGCTACTGGGCCACCGCGAACGAGCTGCGGCCCATAAGAAGCAGTCGCGGGAGTTCCGGCGACTTCATCAGGCTGCGCAGGCAGAACTGCTCTTTCAGCTTCAAGATGCACTGAACGGCATAGCTCATCCGCCCAGCTGACTGTCGGCGCGGTGCGATCAGGCCGAGCGCGAGAAAAGCCGCTCCATCGCCACGTCGATGACCATGCCGCACAGGCTGTAGATCACGGAGCCCACCAGCGCGGCGCTGAAGCCGGTGACGTTGAAGCCATCCAGTACTGATGCCGCCCACCAGAACATCAGCGCATTGATGACGAACAGGAACAGGCCCAGCGTGAGCAGGGTCACCGGCAGCGTCAGCAGCACCAGCACCGGCCGCACCAGCGTGTTGAACAGGCCGATGATGAAGGCGGCGAGCATCGCCGCACCGAAACTGGTGACGGTGACGCCGCGGTAAAGGTGTGCCACCAGCAGCAGCGCGGCGGCCAGCAGCAACCAGCGGATGATCAGCTTCATGTCGCCCAGCATAGCGTTGCCGAGGCGCAATTCGCCGGCAACGTCGGGG
>DASQFA010000427.1:0-2241 GCA_035633375.1 Rubrivivax sp. | reverse complement strand
TGGCGGACAGCGCGGCGCTGGGAAGCGACCCGCTGGCACCCTGCGGCCAGCGCAGCGGTGTGCGCATCACCGCTGACATGCGCAGCGGCCTGACTGGCGCCGACGTGTTGATCGACTTCACCCGGCCCGAAGGCACGCTGGCCCATCTGGCGGTGTGCCGCGAGATGGGGGTGCGCGCCATCATCGGCACCACCGGCTTCAGTGAGGCACAGAAGACGCAGATCGCCGACCATGCCCGGCACATCGCCGTCGTCATGGCGCCGAACATGAGCCTGGGCGTGAACGTCGTGCTCAAGCTGCTGGAAGTGGCCGCGCGGGCGCTCGACACCGGCTACGACATCGAGATCATCGAGGCCCATCACCGCCACAAGGTCGATGCGCCCAGCGGCACCGCGCTGGCCATGGGCGAGGTGCTGGCCCGGGCCACCGGCCGCACACTGGGCGACTGTGCGGTGTACGGCCGCCATGGCCTGAGCGGCGAGCGTGACGCGTCCAGCATCGGCTTTTCGGTGGTTCGCGGCGGCGACATCGTCGGTGACCACAGCGTGCTCTTTGCCGGCACCGGCGAGCGCATCGAGATCACCCACCGCAGCACCAGCCGGGCCACCTATGCCCAGGGCAGCCTGCGCGCGGCGCGCTTCCTGGCCGGGCGCCCACCCGGGCTGTACGGCATGGCCGACGTGCTGGGGCTGTAGGCGCCGCATGCAAGGGTTCAGCGATTTCTGGGGTCAGGCCGATGCCGTGGGCCGCGCGGTGGCCGCGCTGCTGCTGCTGATGTCGGTCAGCGCCTGGGTGGTCATCCTATGGAAGGCCTGGGTGCTGCGGCGCGTCGCCGCCGACCTGGAGCGCGCGGTGCCGGCCTTCTGGGACGCCGGCAGCCTGGACGACGGCCGCGCCCGGCTCGGCCAGCTCGACCGCGAATCGCTGCTGCTGCCGCTGCTGGACGCTGCCACCGCGCAGCCCGCCGCCGGCACGCTGCAGACCTCGGGCCGGCTCGAGTCGCAACTCACACGCCGCCTGCGCGACGCGCTGCACCGCGGCCTGGCGCACCTGCAGTTCGGCCAGGTGCTGCTGGCCTCGATCGGCGCCACCGCGCCCTTCGTCGGCCTGTTCGGCACCGTCTGGGGCATCTACCACGCGCTGGCCGGCATCGCGCTGGCCGGCAGCATCACCATCGAGAAGGTCTCCGGCCCGGTCGGCGAGGCGCTGATCATGACCGCCGCCGGCCTGGCAGTGGCCATCCCGGCGGTGCTGGCCTACAACATCTTCGGCAAGCGCGTCGGTGCCTGCGAAGCCGAGCTCGAAGGCTTCGCGCACGACCTGCGCGAGATGGTGCTGGACCGCCAGCGCGTCGAGCCCTGATTTATGGCCTTCGGCCGCCTCGAACGCAACCCCGGCTCGCGGCCGATGAGCGACATCAACATGACGCCGCTGATCGACGTGATGCTGGTGCTGCTGGTGATCTTCATGATCACCGCGCCGTTGATGACCAGCAGCCTGAAGCTGGACCTGCCCAAGACCGAGGGCGCGCGCCCTTCCGATGCACCGCAGTTCATCGCCGTGGCCATCAACCAGCAGGGCCAGCTGTATCTGGGCGACGAGGCGGTGAGCGCCGATGTGCTGCTGCAGCGCGCGCGCGAGGCGGCACGCCGCGACCCGCAGACCGAAGTGCTGTTGCGCGCCGACAGCCGCGTGCCCTATGGCCGCGTGGCCGAGCTCATCGGCCTGGTGCAGGACGCCGGCCTGTCGCGCATCGGCTTCGTCACCGAGGCCGCAGCGGCAAAGTAGCGGCTCCTACAATCCGGGGATGAACGAAAAGTACATCCCCGCCGAGGTCGAAGCCCGCGCGCAGCAGGGCTGGGCCGAGGCCGATGCCTACCGCGTCGTCGAGGACGCATCGCGCAAGAAGTTCTACGCCTGCTCGATGTTGCCCTACCCCAGCGGCAAGCTGCACATGGGCCATGTGCGCAACTACACCATCAACGACATGCTCGCGCGCCAGCTGCGCATGCAGGGCTGGAACGTGCTCATGCCGATGGGCTGGGATGCCTTCGGGTTGCCCGCCGAGAACGCGGCCATGAAGAACAAGGTGCCGCCGGCGAAGTGGACCTACGACAACATCGCCCACATGAAGGGCCAGATGCAGGCCATGGGCCTGGCCATCGACTGGAGCCGTGAGCTCACCACCTGCGCCCCCGACTACTACAAGTGGAACCAGTGGCTGTTCCTGAAGATGCTGCA
>DASQFA010000426.1:0-3639 GCA_035633375.1 Rubrivivax sp. | reverse complement strand
CCGATCTGCTTGGGCGCCAGGATCGCTTCGGGCGTCTGCGCGTGCGTGCACACGATCAGCGCCGGCGCCATCGCCTTCAGGCGCCAGCCGGTGGCGATGCGCTCGATCTGCCGTGCCGCGCCGCTGCCGTCGCTGCCTGCGCAGATCAGGCTGGCATAGCGCCGGCCTTCGATGCGGCCGAGCGCGGGGTAGTAGCAGCGGTCGAAAAAGTCCTTCATCAGCCCGGACATCGTGGCCAGGTTCTCCGGCGTGGCGAAGAGGTAGCCATCGGCGCCCAGCACATCGGCGGCGTCCGAGTCGGCGGCGCGTTGCAGCGCCACGCGCAGCCCGCCCTCGGCGCGTGCGGCGTCGGCCGCGGCCTGTGCCATCTGCGCGCTGCCGCCGGTCATCGAGTGATAAACGACGAGCAGGCGTTTCATGCGCAGCAATGATGGCGGGCTACAGCTGGCGATTGCGCGCCATCGGCGGATTGCGCGCAAAGTAGCGGCGGATGCCGGTGGCCAGCGCATCCACCAGCTCGGCCTGGTACTGCGGGTCGCGCAGCCTCGCTTCTTCTTCGGGGTTGGAGATGAACGCCGTCTCCACCAGGATGCTGGGCACGTCGGGCGCCTTCAGTACCGCGAAGCCGGCCTGCTCGACCTGGCGCTTGTGCAGCCGGCCGACGCGGCCCAAGGGGCCCAGCACCTCGTTGCCGAGCTTCAGGCTGTCCTTGATCTGTGCGGCAGTGCTCATGTCGAGCATCGCGCGCATGACCTGCGCGTCCTTGACCGCGGCCACGTTGATGCCGCCCACCAGATCGGCGGCGTTCTCACGTTGCGCCATCCAGCGTGCCGCGGCACTGCTGGCCCCGCCCTGACTGAGCGCGAAGACACTGGCGCCGCGCGCCTGGGGCGTGATGAAGGCGTCGGCATGGATCGACACGAACAGGTCGGCCTGCACGCGCCGCGCCTTGCGCACGCGCTCGTGCAGCGGCACGAAGAAATCCTCGTCGCGCGTCATCATCACGCGCATGTTGGGTACGGCGTTGAGCTTGTTGCGCAACTGCAGGGCGATGGCCAGCACCACGTCCTTTTCGCGCAGGCCGCTGGGGCCGATGGCGCCGGGGTCCTCGCCGCCATGGCCGGGGTCGAGTGCGACGATGATCAGCCGGTCGATGCGCTGTTGCTGCGCAGCAGTGGGCGCCGGTGCCTCGGGTGCGGGCGCGCGCGTCTGCAGCGGTGCCGACGCGGCCGGCGCCGGCAGGCCGGCCACGGCCACATGCGGTGGCGTGGCCGCGGGCGGTGCCGGCACGGTGGGCGCAGGCAGTGCGGCCTTGTCGACGCGCGCGATGAACTCGCCCAGCGCGTCCTGCACGCTGCGCGCGGCCTGCTTTTCGGCGGCGGCCTTCTCGCGCACCAGCGCTAGCAGCGGGTCGTGTTCCTGCGTCGGGTACAGGTCGAAGACCAGGCGGTGCCGGTAGGCGGCCACCGGTTCGAGCGTGAACTGCTGCGGCAGCACCGGCTGCTTCAGGTCCAGCACCAGGCGCACCACGCGTGGTGCGTACTGGCCGACACGCACGCCGGCGATGAAAGGGTCGTCGGGGAGCACCTTGCCGACCAGCTCGCGCAGCGCCGGGCTGAGCTCCAGGCCGTCGATGTCGATCACCAGGCGCGGCGGGTTCTGCGCCAGCAGGTGGCGCGCGTTCAGCGCCTGGTCGGACTCGATGGTCACGCGCGTGTAGTCGTCGGCCGGCCACACACGCACCGCCACGATGACGGCGCCGAAGGCCAGGTCGGCCGCGCCGAAGGCCAGCACCAGGCCGCCCATGCGGCGCAGCGCGTGGCGGCGGGTGGTCGGGGCCGAGCTCATTCGAGCAGTGCCACGCCGCGCGGCGTGAAGGCCTGCAAGGTGATGCGCCGCCGCGTCTCGTCGAGCACTTCGATGTCCAGGCGCAGGTCAGCCTGGGGCAATTGAGCTGCGGCGTTCTGCGGCCACTCGGCGAGCTTCAAACCCGGCCGCGCGAAGATCTCGCGAAAGCCCGCGTCCGCCCACTCGCGCGCATCGGCAAAGCGGTAGAAGTCGAAGTGCGAGACCTCCAGTGCGGGCAGCGCGTAGGGTTCGAGCACGGTGTAGGTCGGGCTCTTGATGCGCCCGTGCACGCCAAGCGCGCGCAGCAGGTGGCGCACGAAGGTGGTCTTGCCGGCGCCCAGGCTGCCGCTCAGCTCGACATAGGCATCGTGCAGCGCAGGGCGTCGTGCCAGCGCGGCGGCAAAGGCGGCGCAGGCGGCCTCGTCGGGCCACTGCAGGCTGCGGCTTTCTAGAATCGGTGCATGCAAGAGCGTCATCACTTCGACGGGCAGCAACTGGTGGCACAGCTGCGGGAGTGGGCGCGTGAACTTGGATTCTCCCAGATCGGTGTGACCGGCGTGGACTTGTCCGCTGCCGAAGCAGGGCTGCGCGACTGGCTCGCCGCAGGCTTCCACGGCTCGATGCGCTACATGCAGCGCCATGGCCTGAAGCGCGCGCGCCCGGCCGAGCTGGTGCCGGGCACGGCAAGCGTGATCAGCGCACGCCTGGACTACCTGCCGCGCGACACCGCTGCCGGCTGGCAGGCCATCGAATGGCAGCGCCTGGGCCAGGCGGAGCTGGCGAGCGTGTCGGTCTATGCGCGCGGCCGCGATTATCACAAGGTGCTGCGCGCGCGGCTGCAGGCCCTGGCGAACCGGCTTGCGGCCCATGTCGGCCCGCTCGGCAGCCGCGTCTTCACCGATTCGGCGCCGGTGCTGGAGGTGGAGCTGGCGGCGCGCTCGGGCCTCGGCTGGCGCGGCAAGCACACGCTGGCGCTGCAGCGCGAGGGCGGCTCGATGTTCTTCCTGGGTGAGATCTTCATCGACCTGGCACTGCCGGCCACGGCCCCGGCCACTCCACACTGCGGCAGTTGCCGCGCCTGCCTCGACATCTGCCCGACGCAGGCCATCGTCGCGCCCTATCGGCTGGACGCGCGGCGTTGCATCTCCTACCTGACGATCGAACATCACGGGCCGATTCCGCTTGAGTTCAGGGCCGCGATCGGCAACCGCATCTATGGCTGCGACGATTGCCAGCTGGCGTGTCCGTGGAACAAGTACGCCCAAGCTTCGAGCCTGCCCGACTTCGACGTGCGTGATCCCTCGGGCAGCGCCACGCTGCTGCAGTTGTGGGCCTGGGACGAGGCCGAGTTCCTGCACCGCAGCGAAGGCAGCGCCATGCGCCGCATCGGCTACCTGCGCTGGCAGCGCAACCTGGCGGTGGCGATGGGCAATGCCTTGCGCACTGCGCCAGACGAGGTCATGGCGAAAGCCTTGCGCGATCGTCTCGCTGGCGCCAATGAGATGGTGGCCGAGCACATCGCGTGGGCGCTGCAGCTGCAGCGGCCCGCCGGCTGACTCGCGCGGATTCACGGTCAACGATCGACCAAGCTCTTGCGGGCGAGAGACCGGTTGCGGCGCAAAGCCGCCGCTCGCGAAACACGGAATTCATTCACCGCAGAGTAACGGAGGACGCAGAGTTGGCGCAGAGGAAATGCAATGGATTCAAATCGTTTCCTGTATTTCTCTGCGGACCTCTGCGTCCTTTGTTCCTCTGCGGTGAAGGCTGCTTGTATTCGGCTGCTTTGCGCCG